>CAJCBL010000271.1 GCA_903960515.1 uncultured Verrucomicrobiota bacterium | reverse complement strand
CGACGGACGGTGCGGGGAGCGGCGCCGCGCAGGGATCGCGTGCAAGCACGCTCCTACGACGGACGGTGCGGGGAGCGGCGACGCGCGGGGATCGCGTGCAAGCACGCTCCTACGACGGAATGTACGGACCCAAGGTCCGACCCTACACGGAAGCGGAGCGTGGATCGGATGTAGGAGCGTGCTTGCTCGCGATTCCGGAGTTCGGGGCGCGAGGCGCCGGCATCTTCCCGCCGTGGAGTATCTGGGGTTGGTCCACCGGCACGCAGGAAACGGTTTCGCAGCCCCCGGATGCTTCCCGTTAACGGCTTAAGATTGTCTAGGGGCTCCCGATAGTAACCCTAGCGCCCAACTTCATGCTCAACGGTCCCCCCCCTATCGCGTGCCCGCCGGCCTCGTGCCGGCGTTGGCAGTGGTATGCCGGAATGGCGGCTTTTGTGGTGCTGCAACTGGGCGTTTTTGCGGCTCCAGGCCTGCCCGAATACATGGCCCCCAAGCCACCCGGGCTCGTCGAGACCGGCGTGCCGGCTTTTGTGGTGCTCGGACCGGAGGCGCTGGGGTTCAGCGGCGCCCCGACCGACCTGCATATCCTCCCTGACGGGCGGATACTGGTGTGTTCCCCGAGCGAAATCGCTCTTGGCGACGGCGTGCGCTGGGAACTCTACCGTGGCGCGCCCGGTGCCGAAGGTTCCGTGGGTCAGGTGGCTGTCGGCAGCGACGGCCGCATCTATGCCGGCCAGAAGGGGAGGATTGCACGGCTGGAGATCGGCCAGGATGCGCGGTGGCACCTTACCTCGGAGGTGCGGATACCGGAGGGGATCGGCGGGGCTGCGGTCCTTCCCGCGTATGTCCACACGCTTGCGAGCGGTTGGTATTGGCACGGAAGCACTGGGCCCATCGTCACCTGGCGCCCCGGGCAGGAGATCCGCGCGTCCGGAGCGGCCGATGTGGTTCGGTGTGTATTTGAAGTGGGCGGCGACGTTTTCGCGCCCAGCGGGCTGGGCAGCGGGGTTTTCCGGCTGGATCCGGTGGCCAATACCGCAGTGCGCGTGCCCCAAGGCGACGGGCGCGGAGCCGATGAGATCACCTGCACGGCTCCCTATGCACCGGGGGTGGTGCTGGCCGGAACGGCCTCGGGCGGCCTGTGCCTATTCAACGGCAAGGACGTTCTCCCCTTCAAGACCCCGGAGCTCATCGGCACGGCCCATCGTATCAACGATCTTTGTGTGGTGGGCGACGGGCTGTTCGCGGCGGCTGTGAACACGTTGGGTATTGTGATTTTCGATCGCGAGGGCCGGGTTCTTCAAGCCCTTGATCGCAATCTGGACCATCGGCTGGGCCGGGTGCGCCGCCTGCGGCCGGCGCCCGGTGGAGTGCTCTGGGCGCTGCTCAACGACGGCTTGGTGCGGGTGCAGCATTCGTCGCCTGTGTCCGATTTCGGGTCACTGCTGTCCAGCGGCTTCGGGGTCGTGCATCCCGTGCGGGCGAACAACCGGCTCTGGGTCATGACCGACGGCAAGGCCCAGCGCGGAGTGTATGGTGCGGGAGGCCGCCTGGAGCGATTTGAAGAGGACGGCCCGCCGGGGCGTTTCGTGTTCAGCGCGGCCGTGGTCGGGGGCGACCTCTTCGTGTCCAACGAGACCGGAGTCTTTCGGCGCGAAGGCGAGCGCTGGGAGACGCTCACTACGGAGGTCACCGACGCCAGGCTGGGAGCGTTCAGCGCACTGCCAAATCAGCTCTTCTACGCCTCCCGCGGTGAAGTGGGCTGGCTGCGCAAAACTGCAGGCGGCTACAAGGCCTCGCGCTTCCCGGTGCTGGGGCTTGGGGCGGTCTACGGCATGCTGGAGGACGCCAAGGGCACCGGCTGGATGGAACTCGGAATGGGCGCGGTGGGGCGGATCGATTTCCAGGGTGACCGCCCGAGGGTTGCTGTGCTCGGCCCCGGCAGCGGTCTCCCCCAAGACTGGGTCAATTTGTATCAGTGGGATGGGGTGGCTCGGTTCAATCTCTCCAGCCGGCACCTGCGTTTCGACGAAGCCTCGGCGCGCTTTGTCGACGACTCGGAATTGATCGCGCAGGTCCCGGAGTTGGCCGGTGCCATTGCCCGCCCGGCGTTGGATGAGGCGGGCCGGCTCTGGTATTCCGCGAATGCGGACGGGCACATGGTTGATCTCAAGCTCGCCCGCGGCGCGCGGACGGCCCAGCCGCTTGGTATCCGGTTCAACCCGAACGTGTTCACGATGGAGCGCGAAACCGGGGTGCTTTGGGTATGGGGTATGCAGCATTTTGTGCGGTACGACCCGAGTGTGAAGCCGCCGCCGGCCCCGCCGCTGAGGGCGCTGGTCACTTCGGTGCTGTTCACTGCCACCAACCGCTATGTCTTTTCGCCCGGCGCTACGCTCCCGCCCATCGAATACGAGGACAACTCGCTCGCCGTGCGCTTCTGCGCCCCGGGCAATCCGTTCGGCGCCCCCATCGCCTTCGAGGTCATGCTGGAGGGCGCGAATGCCCAGTGGACCTCGACCGGCAACGTGGGGTCTGCGGTGTTCACCCGCCTAAAGGAGGGCCAATACGTCTTTCGCGTGCGCCCCGCCGACGGTTCCCGGGTGGGTGAAGAAGCCAGGTTGGCGTTCACCGTCCGGCCGCCGTGGTATCGGACTCCAACGGCCTGGGGCGTCTATGTGCTCGGAGGGCTCGGCGGCCTCGCGCTCGCGTTGTGGTTGCCGGTGTACTTTGAGCGCCGCGAAAAGGAGCGGCTCAACCGCATAGTCACCGAGCGCACCCGGGATCTGAAGACGAGCGAAGAGCGTTACCGGCAGTTGGCCACCGAGCTGGAGACCCGAGTTGTTCATCGCACGGCGCAACTCCACCAGGCCAACGACCAGCTCGGCATCACCAACGAGCAACTTCAGATCGCCAAAGAGGCCGCCGAGGCGGCCGACAAGGCCAAGAGTGCATTCCTGGCCAACATGAGCCACGAGATCCGCACGCCGCTCAACGGCGTAATCGGCATGGGCCATCTGCTCACCGCCACCTCCCTGAGCACCGAGCAGAAGGACTTCGTGGACACGCTGCTCTTCAGTGGGGAAACTCTGCTCACGGTCATCAACGACGTGCTCGACTTCTCCAAGATCGAGGCCGGCCATGTGACACTGGAGGCCATCGACTTCGATCTTCACGAGCAACTCGAGCGAACCCTCGACATCCAGGGCGGAGCGGCCCGCAAGAAGGGACTGCTCCTCGTGCTCGACTATTCCCCCAGCGCCCCCCGCCTAGTCAATGGCGACCCGATACGCCTGCGGCAGATTGTCCTCAACCTCCTGGGCAACGCGATCAAGTTCACCGAAAAGGGGCATGTGGTGCTGCGCGTGGGTGCTCTCGGGGAGCAGCCCACCGCCCACCGCCTGCGCATCGAGATCCAGGATTCCGGCATCGGCATCGCACCCGAACACCAGCGCAATCTCTTCCAGCGCTTCGCCCAGGCGGACAGTTCCACCACCCGGCGCTTCGGAGGCACCGGCCTTGGGCTGGCCATCAGCCGCCGATTGGTGGAGCTCATGCATGGCGAGATCGGAATTGTCAGCGCGCTGGGCTACGGCGCCACCTTCTGGTTCACCGTGACCCTCGGCTGCGCCCACGGGGTTCCCCCGCCGCCGCCGCCCCTGGGCACGCTGGATGGCCGCCGCGTCCTCGTAGTCGACGACAACGCGACCAACCGGAAGGTCTTCCACCACATCCTCCACCGCTGGGGGCTCGTGCACGAGGCCGCCGATTCCGCCACCGGCGCTCTGCGTGAGCTCATCCGTGCAACCGAAGCCCGCCAGCCCTACGACCTCATCCTCATTGACCACCAGATGCCCGATGTCGATGGGGTCGACTTGGCGCGCACCATCCACTGCGCACCAGCGCTGGGCCACCCGGTGCTTGTCATGCTTACTTCCGGGCACGAGCGCCCCCGGCCCGAGCGGATGCGCGAGAGCGGACTGGCCGCCTGCGAGTTCAAACCCATCTCCGAAGTGCGCCTGCGCGACACCATGCAACGCGCTCTCGGTGGCGCGGCCCAAGCTGGTGCCAAGCTCGCAGCGGCGGCCTTGGTGCCTGCGAAATCGGATCTCCCCGCCGCACTGTGCGCCCCGCGTATCCTAATCGCCGAGGACAATCCGGTAAACCAGAAGGTAGCGATGCGTTTTCTCAAGACCCTCGGGCACCCGGCGATCCTTGCTTCCAACGGCCAGGAGGCCCTGGACGCCCTGCGCAAGCAGTCATTTTCTCTGGTTTTCATGGATATGCAGATGCCCGTCATGGATGGGCTCGAAGCCACCCGCGCGATTCGCAAAGCCCAGGCTGCCGGCGAGCCCGGCTTCGGCCCGGAGCTCAAGATCGTGGCGATGACCGCCAACGCCCTGGCCGGGGATCGCGAGATCTGCATCGCGGCCGGGATGGACGACTACGTAGCCAAGCCCCTCACACCGGAGAGCGTGCGTGGGGTTCTGGACAAGTACCTCAAGCCCGAGCCCGCCGCCGGGAGCTGAGGTGGGCGCGAACAGGCACGCTGATGCGACTGAAGGTCAGGCCCGTCTTCGGCGCCGCGCAGCCAGAATCGCCTGTCCCTTAGCCGGGACCGCGGTGGCCCAGCCGAAGTTCGATTGTAGGGTCGGCCCGTGTGGCCGTACCGGCCCGGGCGTGGGTGGTTGCCGCGGGCTTAACGGAGAATGAAGAGCGCAGAGTGCGGAACCCGGAAGGCAAAGACCGGAGGGATACTCACCGCAGTCAAAATTGACCTGTCCCTTAGCTGAGGCCCGCGGACTTGATCGAGAAGCCCATCGATACCTCCACTGTCCAGCGTCGCCTGCAGAACTGCGATGCGCTGGAGTTCCGCTTCGATCTGCCGGGAGTCGGCAGCCCACAGCGCAGAGCCGAGAGCTGCGAGGAAAACAGCGAAGGAAAGTCGCAGGAAGGAACGAGCAAAAGCCATATTCGAAATCACGGCTTGCCGGCCTCGGGCCGCTTCTGCGTCTGGCCCAGCCCGCAATACTGGGTTTCCCGATCGAGGAATTGCCCCTCGGTCACTTGCTGATAGACGATTGCAGCCACGCTATAACCAAAAGGCTGACCGTTCTCACGACGAAGATGACTGGAAGCTTCCTGAAACGCCGCCCGCAGAGCTGTATCTGATGAGTTAGTCGGATTTGGTTTCCACCAGCGCGGCGGTTGGGTCGGAAACGATCCCACTTTTTCCCGATAGAGCATAAATTCATCGACATTGCGCACCTGCACATCCCGATACCCAAAGATTAGCGTGTTATGCCGCTTAAGCCCCCAAAGATTGACCGTAGTGAACGGCTCCGGTGTGTGCTCATCGTCGAGGAAAAAGGCCAGTTCCTCAGGGAGTGCGTCCCGTCGCCAATAGCTGATCGTAACACCCTTCGAATTGAACCAGCCCGCCATCGCGTTCCAGCCTGTGTTCCAAGCGACCTGCATTTGCTCGTCCTCTACGGAGTCGGTCTCACTCAACGCGCCAATGAACAGCTTGCCCGCCTCATCGTTGAGCACGGCGACGCGAAAAGCACGTTCCATCGCCGCCGGCACAATTCTGCTTCGTAGGTAGGCAACGCTGGTCAACGAATAGTCTAGATCGGCGGTGAGGTAGGCCAGCGGCACCGTGGCGAGACTCTCGCAGCGACTGAACAGAATGTAGTTCCCATAACCGGGAGCAGCCTTCACCCACGCCGCCAGATCGAGTAATATAGTGGCTTGGCTGGCGCGATCTTTGGACTCGGCGCGCTTCTGAAGCTGCGCCGCCAGATCGTCGAGCGCGCGGGCGAACTTCAGCCCGAAGTCGCGCTTGGCCTGCTCCAGCTCACGCAATTCAGGCTCTAGTGCCGCGATCTTCTCGGCAAGGTATTGGGAATGAATGAGTGGGCATGGCAATGCCGACGCGAGGATTTCTGAGAGACCTCCCGTGTCGAGTCCCCTGTTGAGGATCTCGATGCGCTTAAGCTCCGTTTGGATCTGTCCGGTGTCGGCGGCCCACAGCGCAGAGCCGAGAGCGGCAAGGACAACAGCGAAGGAAAGTCGCAGGAAGGAACGAGCAAAAGCCATATTCGAAATCACGGCTTGCCGGCATGTGGCCGCTTCTGCGCTTCGTCCAGCGCGAGGTAGCGACTGTCCAAGTCGAGAAACTCCCCTTGCATGACTTCGCTGTAGGCTTGGTATGCAGGGGCATTCAATGCATAGCGCTGCCGAGGAACATTCCCTATGTTGTCGGTCTCTGTCGCCAAATAGCGAAGCCATGCCTGACCAAAAGCTGCCGCCATCGGAGATCGGTAGGTATCTTCCATATTCGTGACTTTCAGACCAGCTTTGGTCGCTACGGCTGCACCACGCGCACGGTCGCGAAGCTCTTCTTCTGTGAAGGCCGGTTTCTCCGGAAATGCTCCAATCCGTTTCCGGAACTCGGCCAGAGCAACAGCCATACTGACATTCTGCAATCCGAAGCCGTTTACGAAAGCACCGTGCAATTTTTTGTCCCAAACATTGAACAATATAGGCATCCCTATCTGTGAAGATTCCGTATCATTAAAAAACGCCAAATTCTCCTCGGCAGCCCAAGAGATTTTGGGAGGGCTCCACGTATTCTTGATGATACCGCTGTTTACCATGTCTTCCCTAAGTTTTGGGTTAGCCTTATGGTGTTTCGCGGTATTCCCAGCGCCCCAGACACGCTCCATCTCCTCCCGGTCCGGGGTTGTGAAGATGGGCACCCCGGCCTCCCAATTAAGGATTCGAAGATTCGCTTCCGGGCTCATCCACGCCGGCTGCAAGCGGCCCAACAACCGATCGATTCGCTCCATCGGAAAATCAAGGTTGGCGGTCAACCGCGCCACCCCCACCGACGCGAGATCGAGACACCGCCGGGCAAGAAACACATTGCCATAGCCCTCCACCGCCCCGCACCACTCGGATAGACAGACCAGTCTGACAGTGGCAACATAGAGCGCCTCGTCGCCCGGCAGCTGCTGCATCGGCACGGCCTCGTCGGCTAGACGAACTACCAATGCCTTGCCTAGCAGCCTGTCGGACTTCGAATTTTGTTCAAATTAGTTGCATATTTTGTTGACAGGCAACGGGATGCTGTATTTTCATAGGCCATGGCCGCCCGCTT
>CAJCBL010000270.1 GCA_903960515.1 uncultured Verrucomicrobiota bacterium | reverse complement strand
TGCACGCGATTCAGAGCGCAGATCGCGTGCAAGCACGCTCCTACGGCGGACAAGTTCGTGCACTGCCAGAGCGCAAAGCGGTACGATTGCATGGTTACGGCTTGGCTCGTTCGCTCAACTCTTGCGGCCCTTCTTGTCGTCCAAGGTGGCGTCCCACGAGCGGCGCGTGGCGGCGAGGAAAACGTGTTCGAGCGATGCTGCGGTGCGGGCGCAGGAGCGTACCCGCAGGTTGGGGGCGGTGGTCAGGCCACGCAGTATCTCCTCGCCCAGGTCTTCGGCGTCGGGACAGGTTACCTCGTAGCTGGCGAAGCCGGAGGAGTCGGGGCCGTCGAGGGTTTCCACAGTGAGGCCGGGGCGGATGGCTTCGAGGGCCGAGCGCAGCGCGGGGCTCTCGCCGGCGACTTCGATGCGGTAGTTGGCGCGGCCCAGAAACTCGCGGCGCAGTTCATCGGGGGTGCCGGTGGCCACCACGCGGCCCTGGTTGATGATGATCACCCGGTCGCAGGTGGCCTCGATTTCGGGGAGGATGTGGCTGGAGAGGATCACGCTCATGCGGCCGCGCAGGCCCACGATGAGATCGCGGATCATGATGATCTGGTGGGGGTCGAGGCCGATGGTGGGCTCGTCCATGATCAGCACGTCGGGCTCGGCGAGGATGGCCTCGGCGATGCCCACGCGCTGGCGGGTGCCCTTGGAGAGCGTGCCAAGGATGCGGTGACGCACCCGCTTGAGGTCGCACAGCTCGATGACGGTCTCGATGCGGGTGCGCAGGCGCTTGCCGGAGAGATCTTTGAGGCGGCCGCGGAAGGAGAGGTATTCGGAGACGCGCACCTCCTCAGGCAGAGGGTTGTTCTCCGGCATGTAGCCGATGTGGCGTTTTACGTCCTCGGGGCGGCTGGCCACCGGCACTCCGCACACGCTCACAAAGCCGGAGGAGGCGGGCAGATAGCCGGTGAGGATGCGCATCGTGGTGCTCTTGCCCGCACCATTGGGCCCGAGGAAGCCGATGATCTCGCCGCGGCGCACGCTGAACGAGATGCCGTTGACAGCGGTGACGCTGCCGTAGGCTTTTACGAGATTGGCGACTTCGATGGTATTGGAGGGCGCGGGGCCGGTCATCGGGAAAGGGGCAGTGTAGGGTGGCGCAGGGAGGCGCGCCAAGGGGTTTCTGTCGGCAGCGGTGAAATGGGGAGGCGTTGGAGGTGAAAATGTTGGCTTCGGTCGCGGTCGCGGCTGCTACGGCTGCTGGTGCGCCGGTGCGGATTTGGCGAAACGCTCCCCGTAGCGAGAACTTCACTTCTATCAACGACCCGGTGAAACGGGGCGGATCTTGGTTTCCGAGAGAGCCAGAGGCGGCCTCGGGAGATCTTCGCAGCGGAAGCGCTTGGCTTTCGAGCGGGTGCGCGCTGGAGCGCAGCACGGGAGCTGGCCCGCTACGCTGGTTGAGCCGAGTTTCCCGGGGGGGGGCAGCGCCTGGGCCGCGCCCGCCCGGCGGTGAGGGCCAAAAAAAGCCCCGCGCCGGGGAAGGCGCGGGGCTTCGGAGAACGAGTAGAAGAACGAGAACGAGCAGGAGTTGGGCGGGATGCTCGCTACTCACTACCCGCTACTCGCTGCTAAGAACGATCCATCACTTCTTGGCGGCGGCCTTGGCTTCGCTCACCGCGGCCTGGGCGGCGGCGAGGCGGGCGACCGGCACGCGGTACGGCGAGCAGGATACGTAGGTGAGGCCCAGCTTGTGGCAGAACTTCACCGTATCCGGATCACCACCGTGTTCGCCGCAGATGCCCAGCTTGATGTCGGGGCGGGTCTTGCGGCCCTTCTCGATGGCGATCTGCATGAGCTGGCCCACGCCGGCCTGGTCGATGGAGGCGAAGGGGTTCTTCTTGAGAACCTCGGACTCCTGGTACGCCGGCAGGAACGAGCCGGAGTCGTCGCGCGACATGCCCAAGCAGGTCTGGGTGAGATCGTTGGTGCCGAAGCTGAAGAACTCGGCGGTCTGGGCGATCTCGTCGGCGGTGAGCGCGCCGCGGGGAACCTCGATCATGGTGCCCACCTTGTAGACAACCTTGGTCTTGGTCTCGGCCTGCACTGCGGCGGCCACTGCATGGACGATCTCCACCTGCAGATCGAGCTCACGCTTGAAGCCCACCAGCGGGATCATGATCTCGGGGCTGGCCTTCACTCCTGCCTTCTTGGCCTCGACGGCGGCCTCGATGACGGCGCGCGCCTGCATGGCGGTGATCTCCGGATACCGGATGCCCAGGCGGCAGCCGCGGAAGCCGAGCATGGGGTTGAACTCGTGCAGCTCGTGCACGCGGTTCATGATCTTCTCGACGGGAACGTTGAGCTTCCGGGCGAGATCCATCTGCGCCTCCTTGGAGTTGGGCAGGAACTCGTGCAACGGCGGATCCAGGAAGCGGATCGTGGCCGGGAAGCCCTTGAGGGCCTTGAAGATCCCCAGGAAGTCGGCGCGCTGGTAGGGCAGGAGCTTGGCCAGGGCGGCCTCGCGGGCCTCGGTGCTGTCGGCCAGGATCATCTCGCGCATGGCGTCGATGCGGTCGCCCTCGAAGAACATGTGCTCGGTGCGGGTGAGGCCGATACCGGAGGCGCCGAACGCGATGGCGTTCTGGGCCTGCTCGGGGGTGTCGGCATTGGTGCGCACATCGAGCTTGGTGGCCTGAGCGCACCACTTCATGAGCTGGGCGTAGCTCTTGTACTTCTCGGTCTTCTGGGCGGCGGCGTCGCCGTTGATCAGGCCGGCGACGATCTCGGACGGGGCGGTCTTGATCTGGCCGGCGTAGACGGTGCCGGAGGTGCCGTCGATGGAGAGGAAGTCGCCTTCGGCGAACTTCTGTCCTGCGATGGTGGCTACCTTCTTGTCGTAATCGATGGAGACGGCGGCCGCTCCGCACACGCACACCTTGCCCATCTGGCGGGCCACGAGTGCGGCGTGGGAGGATACACCACCGCGGGCGGTGAGGATGCCTTCGGCGGCGATCATGCCGCGAAGATCTTCGGGGGAGGTCTCTACGCGCACCAGCAGCACCTTCTCGCCCTTGGCGGCGGCGGTTACAGCGCGGTCGGCGTTGAAGTAGATCTTGCCGGTGGCCGCGCCGGGGCCGGCGGGCAGGCCGGTGGCGATGACCTTGGCCTTCTTGACCTCGGAGAGATCGAAGATGGGGGCCAGGAGCTGCTCGAGCTGGTCGGCGGGGTTGCGCAGGATGGCGGTTTGCCAGTCGATGAGCTTCTCCTTGACCATATCGATGGAGAACTTGAGGGCGGCGGCGGCGGTGCGCTTGCCGTTGCGCGTCTGGAGCATGTACAGCGTGCCTTCCTGGATGGTGAACTCTACGTCCTGCACATCCTTGAAGTGCTTCTCCAGCAGCGCGCGAACCTTCATGAGTTCGGCGTACGACTTGGGCATCTGCTTCTTGAGCTCGGAGACGGGCTCCGGGGTGCGCACGCCGGCTACGACGTCCTCGCCCTGGGCGTTGATGAGGAACTCGCCGTAGAACTCGTTGGTGCCGTTGGCCGGGTTGCGGGTGAAGGCGACGCCGGAGCCGGAGGTGTCACCGGTATTTCCGAACACCATGGCCTGCACGTTCACGGCCGTGCCCCACTCGGAGGGGATGTTGTACTTGCGGCGATAGACGATGGCGCGGTCGTTCATCCAGGAACCGAACACGGCACCGGCGGCCCCGCGCAACTGGTCCCAGGGATCGTTGGGGAAGCTCTTGCCGGTGCGCTCCTTGACTAGGGCCTTGAAGCGGGCGACGAGCTCCTTCTGGTCGTCGGCGGTGAGCTTGGAGTCCTCTACGTCGGCGTGGTAGCGCTCGTGCTTGAAAGTGTGGATGACCGTCTCGAAAGGATCGTGGTCCTCGCCGGCGCGCTTCTGCACCCCGATGACGACGTCGCCGTACATCTGGATGAAGCGGCGGTAGCAGTCCCAGGCGAAGCGGGCATTGCTGGTGGCCTTCTCCAGGGCGACGACGCTCTGGTCGTTGAGGCCGAGGTTGAGGATGGTATCCATCATTCCGGGCATGGAGTCGCGGGCGCCCGAGCGCACGGCGACCAGCAGCGGCATGCCGGAGGTGGCGCCGAACTTGGTGCCCATGATCTTCTCCATGTTGGCCACGCCGGCCTCCATCTGCGCCTGCAGCGAGACCGGGTAGGTGCGCTTGTTGGCGTAGTAGTAGGTACACACCTCGGTGGTGACGGTGAATCCCGGGGGCACCGGCAGGCCGATACGGGTCATCTCGGCGAGATTGGCGCCCTTGCCTCCGAGGAGGTTCTTCATGCTGCCGTCGCCGTCGGCTTTGGCCGCGCCCCAGGTGTAGACGTATTTGAGGGCCTTGGCGGCGGTTTTGGTGGCGACCGGGGCCTTCTTGGCGACCGGTTTCTTGGCTTTGGATTTCACAGGCATCGCGTGGTGGATGGTTGAGGAAACGAGGAATGGTCCCGGTTTTGGCGACCGGTACTGCGTGGATGGAAAGGGTGTTTATCTGCGGCGTATTCGGGCCTGTCAACGCCGGGGGCGGAGGAAGGGCCGGCTCTTTGGCGCAGCGGGATGAGGTTTTGAAACCCTGCTATGTTACACTTTCTGGATGCCCCGGTGCGCGGTTGCGAAAGGAGGTCTCCGGCTTCGGCCGTGGGCACGGCTGGGCAGCGACCATCGAGGCCGAGCCGTGGGGCGCACATTGAATCCGAAAAATCGTGATATTGGCGGTGCAACCTTTCCGGGGCCAGCCTAGCACTTCCGCTTTTCTGTAGGCGGCCCGAAGGCCCCGTGCGCGGAGAGTGATGTTAACAACCGGGGATTCTGTTGGCTGTGATGGCCCTAAGGCCCCGTGCGTGGAGAGGTATACGGGGCCGCCAGCGTGGGCAGGCGCGCGGTTTCCCAACCCATCCGTAACCATTCAGCGCCCACCGCAAAACGAGTCTTTGCCCCGGACGGAAAGAAACAGGGACGCTGTTTCCTGGGAGTCGAGAGCCCAGAGCCGGGGCCTGATCTACGAGCAAGACATCGGAAGCACGTCTGCTTCTGGGCCGATCACTGGCGGTTTGGCTCTCGTCACTCGACACTCGGCGCTGGCCTGCATTGTTACGGCTCATTGCTGTTTCCTTGGCCGGCCCCGGCCCACCGCATCGACTCGTTCCCCTTCAGTTCGTTTCCCGAGGGCCGATAGTCGGATGCGTCTACCCAGTACCCCATGAAAAACCGAGGCTCGCTTCTTGTCGTCAAAACCAAACTCCAAGGCCACCTGCTTTGGCTGGTCTTCTTGTCGATGGCCGTTCCTACCCTGATCCTCGGCGGCGTTGTGTTGGTCCATGTGAACTATCCGAGCGCCTCTCTGGATGGGACACCCCCAGAGGAGACCCGTGCGCGAATGCTGCTGTATATCATCGTGCTCGCCCCTGTCTTGACTGCGGCCTTTCTATGTTGGGCGTTCTACTTGACCAATCGGATGGTCGGCCCGGTCGACCGCATGATCAAGGAACTCGACGCCCGTATCAGCGGCACAGCCTCCGGCCCAATCGTCCTGCGGCCGAAGGATCTGCTGCTCCCTCTTTCGGAGAGGATCAACCAGGTCATCGCCGAAATGGAGAAGCTCAAGAAGGCCCGGGGCTAACGCGGTCAGCCGCAGTGGTTGCCAGCGCGCCGAACGGCGCAGCGCAGCGCCGGGTATCCTTTCCGTCCCGCTCACGAGACTCGGGCTTGGCCTGCGCGTAGGCTGATGGCTGGTGGGCCTCAATCCCGCCCGCTCGCGCGCCAGGTGCGGCTTTGTGGACACAAAAAAACCCGGCCCGCGGCTCTGCGCCCCCGGCCAGGTTCAAATGACAGTTGTGCGCGACAAGCGCGCACACCGCTTACTTCTTCTTCTTGGCGGCCGGCTTCTTGGCGGCGGGAGCAGCCTTCGCAGCCACGGGTTTCTTAGCAACAGCCTTGGGTGATTTCTTAGCCATGATCGTAGGTATACTTTGGTTTTAGGGTTAACTGCCCCGCCGAATTCGGTGGTCGGGGCGCCCCCAGAAAGAACGAACGGGCGGGAAAAGTAAATACCTCTCGATGCAATTTGCGGTGTTTTGCGGGGCGCCCGACCGCTGGCATGGATTGTTGGATCAGGCGGGGCGCCATTCCGGTGTAGGCAATTTCAGCACGGGCACTGCGATCTGAACGGCGGTCGCTTGGGGCATGCCGCCACGCGGCGCCTTTGCGGCGGGCGGCGGGGGACGGTGGCGCTCGACCAGGCGCTCGCGGCGCGCGGCGGTGCCCGCTCCGGAAAGATTCCCGAGGCATGTACCCACGATTCGCTTGGCCCGGGCGGGGGGCGCCGCTACGCTCGTAGTCTTCGCTCAACCTCAACCCCTTCTATCCCATGTCCGCTCTCGTCATCGGTTCACTTCTGCTCTTTGGAGGCTTGATTGCCTTTGTCGTGCGCGCCGCCTCCGGTTCGCCGGCCCAGCGGGCCACGCTGGGCAGCGCCGGCCTCGTGGCCATCCTGCTGGGTGCAGCCGCCTTCATCATAGCCTCGGCGGTCTATGTTTCCTCCGACCAGACGGGCATGGTCGTGCGCACACTCGGGGCCGACCTTCCCGCCGGCCACATCGTGGCTGTGGCCGGGGAGAAGGGGCCGCAGGCCAAGGTGCTCGGGCCGGGGTGGCATTTTGGTTACTGGCCCTGGTCCTATGAAGTCGAGAAGGTGGGTACGATCATGGTCCCCAACGGGCAGATCGGCGTTGTCACCGCGTTGGACGGACAGGTGCTGCCCGCCGGCACCGTCTTTGCCCCGGCCTGGAAGTCGGCCGACGACATGCTCGATGCCACAAAGTTCTTGGCCGGAGGCACCGGCTTCCGTGGCCCCCAGCTCTCGGTGCTCACCCCCGGCAACTACCGCCTCAATCCGCGCCTGTTCCGCGTGGAGATGAAACCGGTTACGCTTCTGGCCGCTGGCGAAGTGGCGGTGGTGAAGGCCAATGCCGGCGAGACCTACACCGGCAATGACAAGATCACCGTAAACGGTGTCGATATTGTGCCTCCCGGTTACCGGGGCATCTGGCACAAGCCTCTCCTTCCCGGAGCGTACAATCTCCATCCCGACGCCTTCCAGGTGATCAAGGTGAAGACCACTCAGCGCGTATACACCTACCAGCGAGTGGACCGCACGTCCCAGGGCTCCAACGATCATCGAGGCAACAACCAGCAGAGCGCCGACTACTCGATCAGCGTGCGCTCCAAGGATGGGTTCACCTTCCCGGTGGATGTGCGCCTTTCCCTCTCCGTGGCCGCCGAGAACGCGCCGTATCTCGTCGCCTTGCTGGGGGATCCCGATCGCGTCGTGAAGGACACTCAGGAGGACGAGGACCTCGAGATTTTGGAGGCACGGCTGGTCTTGCCCACCGCCCGCGCCGCGCTGCGCAACGTAGCCGAGACGCTCGGCGCCCTCGAATACGTTGCCAGCCGCAGTCGGGTGGAAACGATGACGGCCAAGCTGGTGGAGAGCGAGTTCCGCCCCTACAACCTCACCTTCCTGGGCGCTTTCATCGGCGCCATCGGGCTGGATTCCACCGAGGCGGGTCAGAAGCTTCTGCTTACACAAACCGACAAGGAGGTGGCCAGCAACCAGCGTGCTACCTACCAGCAGCAGCAGCAGGCCGAGGTGGCCCGCCAGCAGTTCATCCGCTCGCGCGAGGAGGCCGACCAGCAAAAGCAGCTCGTCGATGCCGAGTTTGCCGTGAAGACCTCGGTGGAGCGCGCCAAGGCGCAGGTGGAGAGCGCCAAGGGCGAGGCCGAGCAGATCCGCATCACCGCCGAGGCGCGCAAGCAGAGCTACGACCTGCTCGCCTCCGCCATCGGCAAGGAGGGCGTCACGCTGCTGGAAAGCCTGCGCTTTGTGAAGGAGGGCCAGATTCGCATCACGCCCGATGTGCTCGTGCAGGGGGCCGCCGGTGGCGAGAGCGGCATGAACGACGCGCTGGCGGCCACCATTCTGCGCCAGCAAATGGTGCCCAAACCCGCGGCGGCCAAGTAGCTTTTACGTCCCCACCTCGTCCCCACCACGTGCCCACAGAATTCATCGTTCCCTCAGGTATCCGCCGCGAGCGTGCCGACAAGGTGCTGGCGGCGCATTTCGCCGAGCACAGCCGGGCGGCCCTCCAGCGAGCCTTCGACGCCGGGCTGGTCACGCTCGCCGGCAGGCCGGTGCCGCGCAAGCAGGCGGTGAGCTCGGGGGATACGCTTGTGTTTGCCCTGCCGGAGACGCGGCCTGCCGAGCTGCGCGCCGTGGAGATCCCTCTGGAGATTCTCTATGAGGACAAGCACCTGCTGGCCGTCAACAAGGCGGCCGGCATGGTCGTGCACCCCGGGGCGGGCACCGGCGAGGACACCCTGGTGCATGCGCTGCTGGCGCATTGCCGCGGCCAGCTCAGCGGTATCGGGGGAGTGGAGCGTCCCGGCATCGTGCACCGGCTCGATCGGGGCACCTCCGGGGTGATACTGGTGGCCAAGGACGACACTGCGCATCGCTCGCTCACCGCCGCCTTTGCCCGGCGCGATGTGGTGAAGGAGTACGTGGCGCTCGTGGCCGGTGTGCCCAAGCAGGGCACGGGCCGCATCGAAAAGGCCATCGCGCGCCATCCCACCCAGCGCCACCGCATGAAGGCAGTGGCCACGGGCGGGCGGGCGGCGCGCACGGACTGGACTGTGCTTGAAACGTGGGGGCGGCTGGCGGCGCTGGTGCGCTGCCGCATCTACACCGGGCGCACCCATCAGATCCGCGTGCATCTCTCCAGCCTGGGGCATCCGCTGCTGGGCGACGCCGTCTACGGGTTTCGCGAGGCGAGCGTGCCGGTGGCGGTCCCCCGGGTGATGCTCCACGCCGAACATCTGGTGGTCGCCCACCCGGTCACCGGCCGGGCCCTGGACTTGCGGGCGCCCCTGCCGGAGGACTTCGCGGCGGTGCGCGAGCAGTTGCGCGTTTGTTGACAGGATCGGATTGCTCCGGGCGGGCGCGGCCGCCTAGACTGGGCCCATCCTCATGTCCGCGCCCTCTACTCCGCCTTCGGCCGGTGCAGCAGCAATCGATTCGGAGATTCTGCGCTCGTTGATGGAGACCATCCCCGACCGTATCTATTTCAAGGATCTAGATTGCCGGTTTGTATTTGTGAACGCCGCGCAGGCCCGCTGGACGGGCGCCGGTTCACCTGCGGCGATGGTGGGCAAGAGCGACTTCGACTACTTCGCCCCGTCGCATGCCGAACTGGCGCGCGCCACCGAGCTGGAGATCATCCGCACCGGCCAGCCGTCGGTGGGCCAGATCGAGCGCTTGGAACTCAAGCACGGGACCATCGCCTGGGGCTCCGCGACGAAGCTGCCCTGGCGCGATTCCTCCGGACGCATCATCGGCACCTTCGGCCTCACCCGAGACCACACCGAAACCAGGCTCATCGAGGAGGAGCTCAGGCAGGAGCGCACGATGTTGCGCACGATCATCGATCATTTGCCCAGCCGGGTCTTCGTGAAGGACCACCGCGGACGCTATTTGCTCAACAACCGCGCCCATCAGCGCTCCATCGGGGTGAGCCGCCAGGAGGACGCCCTTGGTCATACGATCTTGGATTTCTTGGGCGGGCCCCGCGGCGAGAAATCGATGGCCGACGACCGCCGGGTGCTCGATGGAGGGGCGGCGCTCATCAATCAGGAGGGCTCCCTGCTTGAGCCCGACGGTAAAATGCGCTGGGCGGTCACCACAAAGGTCCCGCTGCACGATGTGCGGGGCAACCTCATCGGGCTGGTGGGATCAGCCACGACATCACCGAGCGCAAGCGCATGGAGGAGGAGCTGCGCGACCGCACCATAGAGATGGAGACGGATCTGCGGATGGCCTGCCAGATCCAGGACGTGTTTCTCACCCAGCCCCATCCGGTGTTCCCTCGCGGAGTGCCGGCGGAGGCCAGCGCCTTGCGTTTCGCGCAGCGCTACCTGCCGGCGGCCAGCCTGGGAGGGGACTTCTTCGAGGTGGTCCAACTTTCGGACACCCAATGCGTGGTGCTCATCTGCGATGTGATGGGCCACGGTGTGCGCGCCGGCCTGCTCACCGCGCTCATCCGCGGCCTGGTTGCCCAGCTCGACGAGCGCACCAAAAACCCCGCCCAGGTGCTCGCCGAGATCAACCGCGGGTTCATGCCCATCTTCCGCCAGACCGGCCAGCCGGTCTTCGCCTCGGTGTTTTGCGGGGTGATCGACACCGAGCAGCAGCGGCTCTCGTATGCGAACGCCGGGCACCCGCCGCCCCTGCACCTGCGCGTGGCCACCGGCACGGTGGTGCCACTGCGCAGCGCCAGCCCGGAGCCGGCCACCGGGCTGGTCGACGGGTATGTATTCGCCCGGCACGAGTGCGAATTCGGCGTGGGCGACGTCCTGCTCTGCTATACCGACGGCGTGATCGAGGCGGCGGATAGCAGCGGAGAGATCTTTGGCGAGGAGCGCCTGGTAGGCCTAACCCTGCGCCACGGGACGCAGGGTGGGCGGGCTCTCATCGGGCAGGTGGTGGATTCCGTGCGCGCCTTCAGCGGCCGCGAGCAATTCGACGACGACATCTGCATGCTCACCGTGGAATCTACCGGCATGACCTGCCCGGTGTATTCTCCGAACTGGGAGATTTGATCCCTGCGCGCCGTGGCGTAGTGCGCGGTGCCTGGGCCGAGTGCTCGGTGGCTCCGGGGGAGCGGCCGGCCGGCCCAACCCTGGCCCTGTTCAGCTTTCCCAATCCAGTATCATCTTGCCCGGGTCACCTGCGGCGCTGCGCTCGAAGGCTTCGCGGAAATCCCCCACAGGAAGGCAATGGGTGATGACCGGAGTGACGTCGAGGCCGCTGTGCAGCGCGAGGGTGAGGCGCTCCCAGTCGCGGAGGTTGTCGCGGCCGTCGATGCCATGCACGATGAGTTGTTTGTTGATGATCTGGCCCCAGCTCGGCAGCGCTTCATCGGAGGGCAGGCCGAGCAACGCAAGTTGGCCGCCCAGTCGCAGGTGGTTGAGTACATCGCCCAGCGCCGCCGGGCTGCCGCTGGTTTCGATGCCCAGATCGAAGCCGTCGCGGATGGCGAGGTCGCGCATCACACTGCCGAGGTTCGCCTCGCGCGTGTCTACCCCCCGGGTGGCGCCCAGTGTCGCCGCCAGTCCGAGACGGGTGGTGTGGTTGTCGACCACCACCACGCTGCGTGCGCCGGCGTGGCGGGCGATGGCGGTGGCCATGCAGCCTAGCGCTCCGGCCCCGGAGATGAGCACATGGGCGCCCAGCATGTCGAAACGGCGCGCGATGCGCACGAGCTGCCCAAGCGGGGCGAAGCAGGCGAGCAGGTCGGTGGCCAGCCGGGGGTCGGCATGCCAGATGGCGCCCTGGGGCATGCATACGTAGTCGGCGAAGGCTCCGTCGCGGTCCTGGCCGAGTCGATGCGCATCGGGGCAGAGGTGGCGGTGGCCGCCCAGGCAGTGCCTGCAGTTGCCACAGGCCACGCAGGGCTCGCCGATAACCAGTTCTCCAGGATGACAATCGGCGACTCCGGGGCCCACGCTGGCCACGAGCCCCACAAATTCATGACCTACGATGACCGGCGGGCTGATGTTGCGCTGCGCCCAGTGGTCCCAGCGATCGGTGTGCACAGCGGAGGCGCTCAGGGCCGCCTTTTTCACCCGGATGAGCACCTCACCAGGCCCTGGCGTGGGCACGAGTGCCTCGATGAGTTTGAGCCCTGAGGCGGCATCGACTTTGGCGATGGCCCGCATGGTCTTGGGCACGGTGTTGCGGTGTGCGTAGATGTGGAGCATGCGGGGACCCCGAGAGTATCGGTCGGCGCACACGGAAGTTAATCGTAGGGGGCGAGGTTTTGGGGAATATCCCGCGCGGCATGGCCGGGATGGCACAGGCGCCCGTGATGCCAGCGCAAGCCGGCGCTGGGCGGGCCGGGTCGATGCGAGGGGGCCGAAGGCGGGAGTTTGGCAACCCGCACCGGCGCGCCACGCTGCAACTCAAAGAGCGAGCCTGCGGTAATCGCGCGGGCTTCACCATCGTTGTCTCCAGAATCCCCCTCGCCAAAGGCGCAGGGGAGGGGCGTCCGGCGGGCGTTTCCTTCCGGCATCCATTCTTCGCACGCGTGGCGAGCTCGCTGCGTGGCTACGGCGTTCGCGCTGGCGGCCAACCCCCTTCGCCGCCTTCGCCACCCCGAAATGCCCCATCCTGCATTTTTCCTTGGCCGTGGGCGCCTCGGCCGGGCACGCTGGCGGTTCTTCCATGAGCAAGTTCTACATCACGACCGCCATCGACTACGTGAACGGTTCGCCTCACCTGGGCCATGCCTACGAAAAGGTGCTGACGGACGTTGTCGCCAGGTTTCGGCGTCTGATGGGCGACGATGTCTACTTCCTCACCGGCACCGACGAGCACGGCCAGAAGGTCCAGCAAAGCGCCCGCGCCAAGGGCATCGACCCCCAAAAGTTCTGCGACGACACCTCGGCCGAGTTCCAGGCCCTCTGCGCCAAACTGGAGATCTCCAACGACGACTTTATCCGCACCACGGAGACGCGTCACAAGGATGTGGTTCGCCGCCTGCTCCAACAGCTCTTCGACAAGGGCGAGATCTACAAGGCCGAGTACAAGGGCTTCTACAGCGCCCGCCAGGAGCAGTTTCTCCAGGAGAAGGACCGCGGCCCCGACGGCCGCTGGCCCGAGCTCTTCGGCGAGGTCGTCGAGATCACCGAGTCCAACTACTTCTTCAAGCTCGCCTCCTACCAGCAGTGGCTCATCGACCACATCAAGGGCCACGAGGACTTCATCTTCCCGCGCTTCCGCGCCAAGCAGGTGCTCGAGTTCCTGTCCGAGCCGCTCAACGACCTGTGCATCTCCCGCCCCAAGGAGCGCCTGGAGTGGGGCATCCCGCTGCCCTTCGATGCCGGCTACGTCACCTACGTGTGGTTCGACGCTCTGGTGAACTACTACTCCGCCGTCGCCGACAAGGGCCGCTGGCCGGCGGACATCCACGTGATCGGTAAGGACATCCTGGTGCCGCCCCACGCCGTGTATTGGCCGATCATGCTGCAGGCCTGCGGTATCGAGCTTCCCAAGTCGCTGCTGGTGCACGGCTGGTGGTCGATCAACGGCACCAAGATGTCCAAGAGCACGGGCAACTTTGTCGACGCCGCCTCCTTCGCCGACCAGCACGGGGCCGACGCTCTGCGCTACTTCCTCATCCGCGAGATGAGCGTGGGGCAGGACAGCGACTTCTCGCAGGCCCAGTTCCTGGCGCGCTACAACTCCGAGCTCGCCAACAACTTGGGCAATCTCGTCAACCGCACGCTCAACATGACCAATCGCTTCGGCGCCGGCATCGTGCCCGCGGCCCTGGTCGAGGACGAGCCCGAGCGCGAGCTCAAGGCGCTGTGGCTGAAAACTCGCGACGAGGTGCTGCGCCTCTACTCCGAGTTCGCCTTCCACATCGCCCTCGAGCGTACCTTCACCTTCATCACCGCCACCAACGCCTACATCGAGAAGCGCGCCCCGTGGAAACTGGGCAAGTCCGCCGAGCCCGCCGACAAGGCGCTGCTGGCCACCTCGCTCGCCACGATGGCCGAGGCCCTGCGCCTCTCCGCCTCGCTGCTCTCGCCGGTGATGCCCGGCACCGCCACCAAGATCGACGCGCTCCTGGGTCACATCCCGGCTGGTACATGGCAGGAGCAACTCGTCTGGGGCAGCGGCCTCACCGGCAAGACCCTCGGCCAGGCCGCCATCCTCTTCCCCAAGCCGCAGGCTGCGGTTTGAGGGCGGCCCGGCAAACCCGCCGCACCGCTCGGGGCCGGTTTCAGAGTTCCACCCAGCGATGACGCCCGATCCCACCTCCGCCTCGGCACCGCTTTCCGCCTACGCGCTGCTGCTCTTCAACGAGTCCAATCTCGCCCTCTTGCATCGCAGCGGGGCGGCGGCGCCTTGGCAGGCCACGGCGTGCGGGCCGGTTGGCGACATTGCGGATCCTTCCGCGGCCGCGCTGGCAGGGCTGCGGGCGGTGGCGGGCGACTGCACTGGAGTGGTACGCGTGGCCACCGTGGCCGGCACTGCGCTCTTCTTCGCCCTGGCTGAGAACTGCCGGGGCGGCACGCCGGCCGGGGCGGGGGAGTGGCGCCGGTTTTCTCTGCTGGAGATGGCGGCGCTGGCGGAGCAGCACGCGCTGGCACCGGCGCTGGCGGCCGTGTTGCCCGCGGTGCGCGAGCACTCGATTCGCATCCCGTATCTCAACCACCGGGAAAACGACTACATCTACCGCTTCCGCACCGAGAAACAGCGCAACCGGGCCGTCTACGGCGTGGATTCCGGCGCGAGCCGCCTCTACCAGAGCGCGCTGTGCGATGCGATCAAGCGCCTCAAGCGCACCAAGGAGCGCAGTTCCGCCTCGCCCGCCGAGCTCGACTTCGGGGCGGTGCGCTATGTGCTGCCCAGCCATTTCGGATTCTGCCTGGGCGTGCAGAACGCCATCGAGCGCGCCTACGAGACCATCGCCGACAACGCCGGCCGGCGCGTGTTCATGCTCAGCGAGCTCATACACAATCCGTTCGTCAACGACGACCTCCTGGCCCGCGGCCTGCGTTTCCTGCAGAGCGACAAGGGCCGCCCGCTCGCCGATCCGGCCACCGGCCGCCCGCTCTGGGACGAACTGCGCCGCGACGACATCGTGATCGTGCCCGCCTTCGGCGCCACCGACGCCGACAAGCGCCGCCTCATCGAGCGCGGCCTCGAGCTCAACCGCCACGATGCCACCTGCATGCTCGTGGAGAAGGTCTGGAAGGCCGCCCGCCGGTACGGCCAGCTCGGGTACACCGTGATCATCCACGGCAAGCACGAGCACGAGGAGACCAAGGCCACCTTTTCCAACAGCGCCAAACACGCTCCCTCGCTCATCATTCGCGACGCCCGCGAGGCCGGGCAGCTCGCCGCAGTGATCGCGGCCACCACCGCCGATGAGGCCCGGGCGCTGTTCGCCGCAACCTTTGCCGGGCGGCATACCCCCGATTTCGACCCGGTGCGCGACCTGCTCCGGGTGGCCGTAGTCAACCAGACCACACTGCTGCGCAACGAGACGCTGCGCATCATCGATCTGCTCGAGCAGGCGTACTCGGGCCGCTACGGCGCCGCGGCGCTGCCCGAGCACCTCTACTCGGAGAGCCGGGGCGACACCCTCTGCTACGCCACCCAGGTCAACCAGGACGCACTGGCCCGCGCCCTCGAGCTGCCGCTGGACGCCGCGCTGGTCGTGGGCGGCAAGAACAGTTCCAATACCTTCCAGTTGTTCCGCCTCTGCGAGGCCAGGCTTGGAGCGCGGGCCTTCTATATCCAGTCCGAGCGCGACATCCTCTCGCGCGAGGCCATCGAGCACTTTGTTTTCCCGTATCATCCCGGCGACCCCCGCGAGGGGCGGATCGAGCGGCGGGCGTTCCTGCCCGACCAACGCCCGCTGCGGCTGTTGATCACCGGCGGGGCGTCGTGCCCGGACGGACTCATCCAGCAAGTGGTGGCGCGCATCAACTCGTTTTATCCTCTGGCCGAGCTGCGGCCGATCGAAGCGGTGCTGGCCGACTTCGAAGCCACGGCGGCGCAGGCATAACCGGTTTTCGGTGGCGGTGCTTGGCAGCGCTTGCGTACGAGTTGCCCGGCCGGCGCGCAGGCTTGCGGCTCGCCAGCCCCCAGCGGCGCCCGTTGGCGGGAACCGGCTGGCCCCCATCAGTGGCGCTGAACCCCCGCCAGCGCCGGTGGTGCCAGCGCTATCACCTGCGGCGAAGGTTTGAGTGCTCTGCCACCCCTGCGACTGTGCGCGGTCCCATCCCGCCATGATCCACCCATTCCGATACATCCTTCTCGCTGTCGCCACGCTTCTCTGTGCCACCATGAATGCCATACCCGATTCCCCAGCACTTTCTTCAACTGTGCCCGCCACGCCATCGCATCAGTTCGCCACCTTCGGTGGCGGCTGCTTCTGGTGCATGGAGGCCTCGTTGGAATCGTTGCCTGGCGTGGTTGCCGTGGTCTCGGGCTATGCGGGCGGCACTGCGGTGAATCCCAACTATCGGGATGTGTGTTCGGGCACCACCGGGCATGCTGAGGTGGTGCGCGTGGAGTTCGACCCTGCGAAGATCACCTACGCCGAGCTGCTGGTGCAGTTCTGGAAGATCCACGACCCTACGACGCTTGACCGCCAAGGCCCCGACGAGGGCACTCAATATCGCTCGATCATTCTCTATGCCGACGCTGCCCAGCGGCTAGCAGCCGAGCAGTCGCGCACGGTGGCTCAGGCGAAGTTCCGCAGTCGCATAGTCACCGAGATTGTGCCACTGGAGAAGTTCTACGAGGCGGAGGCATACCATCAGGACTATTTCCGCCGGAATCCCGACCAGGCCTATTGCCGTGCGGTGATAGCGCCCAAGCTGCACAAGCTCGGGATCAAATGATGTTGTTGCCCGCGCGCAGCGAGAGGTGCGGCACCCGATATTATCTGGAGGCAACCATGGGAATAGGAGCAACTTGGCCGCGAGGAACGCAGACACCCGCGGCCAATATACAACCCGAAAACCGGGTTCGCTCAGTGCAAAAATGCCGAGCAGGCCGTGGCGAACCGGCAGAACCCTACCGCAACCCAGCCAGCCGTAGCCCCAACGCCCCCATGCCCCCATGCCGGAGCGTTGTCTACATACCGCTGGAAGATCGTGGGCTGTTGAAACAACGCTCCCGCTTCCCGTAGGGTCGTCGCCAGTCGACGCACCGCCCCGTCTGCTGTAGAGGCGTCGCTAGTCGACGCACCGCCCCGATTCCCGTACGGTCGGACCTCGCGTCCGCACCGCTCCGATTTGGTGAACCACAGGCCCACCCCGGGACGTACTCTTTCTTCTCTATTTTCCGACCCCGAGCGCCACTTACCAAGTGGCATTCCTGCTGTAGCGCAGCCATTCTAGACGCTATTTAACCGCAAGGAACGCAGAGGTCGCAAAGACCAATCCGAATTTCACCACAGAGAACACCGAGGGCACAGAGGGAAGAAAAGACTGAAGGCTGAAACCTGAAGGCGGAAACTGTTTACCACAAGCAACGCAGAGAGCGTAGCGATCAAGTATGGTTGATGATCCGTCTATTCTCGCTACTCACTCCTCGATTCTCGCTTGTTTCCATTTTCCCGATGGCGCTCCGAGTGCTATGAGATAGTGGAGACCGGAACCGCCCGGTACGGACCCGTACGCCGGGTGGTGTGGGGGCCGGCGGCTAACTACCGCCGGCTACCCGATTAGGCGGCTACTTTATGGCATTACGAAATGCCTCATCTTTGATCAACTCCTCGATGTTGGCTTTGATAATCTCGTTTAGTGCGCCAAAAACGTTGGCAAACTTTGACGTGCGTTTCTGTATGTTCTTGAGGCTATCGTATGAAAGTGTACCGTCGTTTTTGGTAACAACATATCGTACGCGCAACGTCCAGTCGACACTGTAGCCGAGATCATCAATAAGAAACTCTTGAACTTCGCCTGATAGTTTAATGTTCGGACTGTCAGTCTTGACTCCGACGAAGCGCAGTTCCTTAAATACTGCCTCTTTGATGATGGTGTCGATGTTTTGCTCGAACAACAAAGTGCCCATCGCTGTATTGCGAATCTGATTCTGCTTAACCCGCCCGTTTTGCGCAGGCAAATATGTGAAAGGCATCACTGATACGCTTCCTGTTGCCGAAAGGACCGAACTTGGCGCATAATTGATTGGCATGGGACGCGTGGCGCATCCACCAAGGAGTACGGAAGCGACGCAGACGCTTATTATTAATGTAATAACTATTGGATGTTTATATTTCATGGGAAACTCGGTTTAAGTCAACGTTCGAGGTCAGGGACGGAGGGCCTCCGGCACGGCCGGAGCGGACGGGACCTTCCCCTCCGTTCCCTGTAGTGGCTTGTTGGGTCGATTTTTCGCTTCGCCCACCAGGGTGATGATAAAGTCGTGAAGGACGCTATTCTGGTCGGCGTACCGGCTGAACAGATCCCGAGCCTGCTGGTCCTGCTCCTCGAAATAGAACGGGGAAACGCTCACGCCATTGATCGACAACCCCGGCGTTATACCATCCTCAGACTGAATCTTCTCTATCCTCTGCCTGTCCTCCTTCTTTTCTTCTTCCGTCTGCAGAATTTTCCCTCCGGCGGCCTGCCAGTAGTCCTTCGCAAAAAGTATTCGCTGCTCCGATAACCTCTTGTTCTCATCTGAAACCAAGCAAGAGGAGCGGAGCGACTCGAAAAGGCCTAGATTCATATAGAGTTGCGACCGATTCATATCGATAAGCTCCTTTTCCTTTCCGGCTCCGATGAGTAGGAGATTCAGCAACGGACCGGTGTTCTTGGCCGCAGCCTCTATATGGCCATTGAATTCACCGTAGCGCGCGCCAGCAAAGAAGCTTCCAGCACACAGGAGCAGGCAAACTACGGAGATGAGCAGGTACTTTTTCATTATTTCGCCCAACGCATCAGGTCAGCGGCGCCGGGAATCGGACTCGGCCGAAGGCAAGGATGGTCTTCCCGGCGTTCTCTGTAGAGACTGGTTAGCCAGTCTGTTTTCTGCTTCCGAAACCCGATTTTCAATTTCCGACCACGGGTCATGAAGGAATGGGTCATTCTTGTAGCTGCGCGGTCCTTCAAGAATGATCGGCCAACCAATACTCACCTGATCGGAAACTATGTGATCTAGCCAACGAATCCGCTCGTCCGGGTTTGAGCACTGCCGCAGTGCGTCAGGAAATTCGAGGTAACGAAGCAACATTTCTCCAACTGCGATCGCCGCGCCTATGCGAGACTCCTCGGTTGGATTATCGATGTCGCCAATCATTTTCTCTGTATACTTTTCCATTCCAGTAGAATGCACAAACGTGCCTCCGACGTAGTAGTGAACTCCGTCGAGAACTCCACCATGATCGCAGTTTGGATATCTCGTAAGGTGCAGTTCTCCATGCAATAACTCCACAATCCGTATCGCTAGCGCATGATCGATCTCCGCCGCAACCGTCAGAATCTCCTTTGAATCAGGTTTGTCGGAATTGTTCCAGATCTGAAGCTTTGGTATTCTTGAAAACGCGAAATACTGACCGCTGATCTCGCATACCAGTAGTAGCCGCTCAGG
The DNA here is from genome assembly GCA_903960515.1 of uncultured Verrucomicrobiota bacterium. GTDB lineage: Bacteria > Verrucomicrobiota > Verrucomicrobiia > Opitutales > Opitutaceae > CAJCBL01. The sequence continues at coordinate 3,683 of CAJCBL010000270.1, read as the reverse complement.
CTGAAACGACCCGATCTTGAGTATGTAGGCCGCAGCTTGGGGCTGACTAGCAAACAGCCGTTCAAATACCAGATCGTGATACCCGAAATGCTCGCGAGAATCGGTGATGTCGCGGAAATGCTCTTCGACCGGTTTGAGATATTCGAGTTGGCCTAAAACGGGACTTGCGGCAAACAGCAGTGCGACGACGAGTTTCATTTCGGGCTAACGATATAAGGTCAGAGACGCCGGGGATCGGACTCGGCCGCAGGAAAGGATGATCTTCCCGGCGTTCTCTGTAGCGCCTGGTTCGGCGCCGGGTTTTCTAAAACCGTCGAGGGCACGGCGGGTGTGGGGCAGGGCAGGGATGTACTCTGAAAAAGTCTCCTTCCGTGGCTGGCGGGCATGCGGTCGATGCTGCTGCTCTTAACCGCAGATGCGAGCGAAAAAGTGGTGGGCAGCCCGTCGATAGATCTTTTTAACCGTCTTGAAGCCGCCGTCCGTTGCCGTCCTTTCGCGCTGCCCGCCGACTCCGACGATACCGGTCCTGCTCTATAAAGCGTGGGAATCATGTCGGGCGTTTCTGCACGGTTACTTTCGCCGAACGCATCAGGTCATCCACGACGAAGCAAGTGCTTCGATTGAAAGGCGGGCGTCATAGAGTCGTTGGATGTACCGTCTGGTTCGGCCGGGTCTTCATTTTCTTGGGAATGGTGTGCCATCTTCAAACGAGCACAGCCTCTGGCGAGCAAACGACAAGAGCTCTTCAATCGCGACGAGAGGCAAGTCATTACCGAAGGTCGTAACACACAGTGTGTGGTCTGCATCGCACCGAAATACCTCTGCAACGACGGTATCGTCGGCCAGCAACTCGACGCCGAGCCCATCTCGCTGGATGTCGGAGGCAGTCTGCATTCGAAACGGTCCGTCGATCTTCATTCTTTTGCCGAACGCTTACGGATGAGCCACGGCGGGCCGTGGACTGTGATTGGAAGGCGGACGCTTTCCCGCCGTTGCGCTCTGGCCGCTTGTTCGCCCTCCGTCCTTCTTCTCTGCCGCCCCCGATCTCCAAGCAGTAGTCACCTGCTTGAAAGCGCCGCCCGTATCGAAGTGAAAGATCACCGAGAAGGCACGCTCCCAGTCTATTCCTCGGTAGGAGTACGGAGTATATATCTCGACCGCAGTCCATCTTTCTCCCATGTGAGAAGCGTCAATCTTGTGAACACGGACACAGTCGGGATGAGCGAGAACCATGCGAGCTAAGTCCTCATCAAGCTGCCCTTCGCTCAAGTTCGAAGGAAAGCGAGTGCTCAGGGCGGTCTCTTCTGCGGCACTTGATGATGCCCATGTGTCGGGTAGCTGAAAGACGGCAGCGACCAAAGCATGGAGTCGCGCGTCTGGACCGGAACAAGCGCTCAAGGCTAGGGCAACTAACGCCAGTAGTAGCGGCTTCATTCTTTTGCGGCGAACGCTTCAAGTGAGCCACGGCGAGCCGTGGAAATAGATTGGAAGGCGGACGTCTTCTCGCCGTTGGCTCTGCTGTCTGGTTCGCCCTCTGATTTTCATTTTAGTGGGTAAACGTATAAATGAGGAACGAAACTCCGGAGAAGAGCGCGAATGCAGACAGCACCAACGCGAACCATGCCAATCCACCGCCCTTCCTACGCAATGATACTATCGCTAAACCGAGCGCAAGCGCCCCAACGTAATATAGGTTCCTGGTCCCGGGATCTCCCCACATTCTTCCGCGGACAGTTCCATATCTCGGAGAGACTACGAATGTGACAACGATGAGTAGGCACGCGAGGGCGGCAGGCCACTTCTCACTCCGTGAAAGCACTGCCGCGCGAAAAATGAAGGTGAAAGACAGCCAACCGAGGAGCGCCAGACAGACCGCGAGATCGATGACAACGCCGGAGTCTAAAGACCGGAACTCGGTGATCGTGACGTAAACGGCGAGTACCACCAACCCCACGAGCAGGACGCCGACGACTCGGAAGGCATTGGCCAACCACAAGACACTAGAACTTGAAGGATTCTCACTCATTTTCCGGCGAACGATTCAGCTCAGCCACGACGAACGGCGGACTGAGATTGGAAAACGGGCATCATAGAGTCGTTGGATGTGGCGCCTGGTTCGCCTCCGTTTTTCCCCGCTTTGGCTTACCCGCGCGCTTCGCAAGCTGTGCCTTACGAGTGGCAACAAATTCGCTCAAATGAATCGAGCCCCAATCCAAGATCTTCTTCTTCCTGATGGAGCCGAGCCTCTTTTCTGCATTCTTCGGCGCAGCTCCACCAGCGACAACTTTGGTGAGGTCATTCGATGCTTTCCGAAAGGCCCGTACCGCTTTTCTCTTCTTTAAAGGCTTCGCTTTCCTCCAGCTCTTATTGTTCTCCCCATTCCGATTGTAGTGATCGCGTGAGTAGCTGAGGCGCTTCTTTTCCTGAGGTGTGTGGATTGAGCTCATGGCTTTTGGCGAACGCATCAGGTCAGCGGCGCCGGGAATCGGACTCCGCCGGAGCAACAGGCGCTGTATCCGGCGTTCGCTGTAGTGTCTGGTTCGGCCCGTCTTTTCTTTCTGTCAGCAGGAGGCTCATCACTTTGCCGTCCCAAACGAAATAGTCGACGAATACCGGCCACCTAAAGCTCTCGCTCCGCCGGATGATCAGCAACCTGCTGGTCCGCCGATACTCAAACCCCATGGGACCGGCATAATCCGGTGGAAAATCTTCCTGATGACATCCTCCGGAAAAGACGGCGCCGGTGATTCGATCAATCAGTGCGTACTGATGGCATCCGGTACCGCACCCGATATGGAATACGGTGTACCTATCGGCGAAGTCCAACCGCTGCTCGCTTTTCTCGTCAGCATAGCGGAGGTACTCTTCCATCTTCCAATCGATGCCAGTCGTGGGAATAGAGGTCGGCGCCATCTTCTCGATCTGACTCGGTGTCACAGGGAACTCTTCGAAGCGTGGCGACGCCGCGCACGCAGAGGAAACAACGAGGAGCATCGCGAGCAGAGTCTTCATTTCGCCGAACGAATCAGGTCAGCGGCGCCGGGAATCGGACTCCGCCGAAGAATCGGGCTTCGTACCCGGCGTTCGCTGTAGTGTCTGGTTCGCCTCCACGCTTCTCTCGATCTGTGTCAGTGTCTTGCCAAACTTCGCCAGAATAGCCCGCTGCATGACGGCGTTGTATACCGTAGCGTAGGCAATCGATATATCCGTGGAAACGCAGCCGGCCTTCTTCAGAACAATACCAAACTGTGATTTCATCTCTTCAACCACGCGATCGGAGGTGAACGAAGGATGGCCATATCTGATGATAATGATTTCTCCGCGCTTAAGGTCGACCTGAGCGGCATCCAGCGCCTCCACCGCAGCGTCTTCAACCGGGTCACGATCAATGATGACCTGCTCTGTGAGCGCATCCGGCGTTGAGTCCGAAGCCCCAACTGGATTCACTCCGCTCGCGGCCAATGCAAGGAAACAGACTAGATGGATGTTCTTCATTCTTTTCTCGGCGAACGATATAAGCTCAGAGACGCCGGGGAGCGGACTCGGCCGAAGGAAAGGATGCTCTTCCCGGCGTTCTCTGTAGCGCCTGGTTCGGCGCTGGTTTTTTTGAAACTGGCGAGGGCACGGCGGGTGTGGAGTAGGGCAGGGACGCTCTCTGAAAACTTCTCCTTCCGTGGCTGGCG
>CAJCBL010000269.1 GCA_903960515.1 uncultured Verrucomicrobiota bacterium | reverse complement strand
TCGGTTCCTCGGAAAACGGTTTTAGGCCAATAACCGTGAAAATATGGGTCGCACCGACGGCAGGGCTGATTTCTCAGTCCGACAGGCTCCTAGGGCCGGAAACGCGAAGCGCTTCAGGAAGCGCAGCCCCCACCCTGTCCTCGGTTTCCGAATGCCCACTGTCGCCCCTTTCGCCTTCTTTCCCTCATTCCCCTTCCTCTGTCCGCTGTTTCCACTTATTCCCCTCCCATGCGCTTCGCCAAATACCATGCCTTGGGCAACGACTACCTCGTCATGGATCCACGCTATGTGGATCCCCTGCTCTCGCCCGCGCAGATCCGGCGCATCTGCCACCGCAACTTCGGCATCGGCTCCGACGGCATCCTCTGGGGCCCGCTGCCCTCGGCCCGCGCCGCCTTCGCCCTGCGTATCTTCAACCCCGATGCCTCCGAGGCCGAGAAGAGCGGCAACGGCATCCGCATCTTCTCGCGCTACCTCTACGACTGCGGCCTGGTAAACGAGACGCCCTTCACCCTCGACACCGCCGGGGGCCTCGTGGAGGTGCACGTCATGCAGGGCGGCCAGATCATCACCGTGGATATGGGCCAGGTGAGCTTCTCCAGCTCTAAGATCCCCGTGGCCGGCCCGGCCCGCGAGGTGATCAACGAAAGCATCACCGTGAAGGACCGCAGCTTCACCTACTGCGCGGCCACCATCGGCAACCCCCACTGCGTGATCCCGCTCCCCACTGTGTCGCCAGAACTCGCCCACACCTACGGCCCCCTGCTTGAAACGCACCCCAACTTCCCCCGCCGCACCAACGTCCAGTTCCTCCAGGTGCTCGACCGCGCCAACATCCGCATCGAGATCTGGGAACGCGGCGCCGGCTACACCCTGGCTTCCGGCAGCAGCAGCTCGGCCTGCGCCGCCGTGGCGCACCGCCTCGGGCTGGTCGACCGCCTGGTGACCGTGCACATGCCCGGCGGCACGATCGACATCGAGATAGGCGACTCCTTCGCCATCCGCATGACCGGCCCGGTCACCCGCGTGGCCGAAGGCACCCTCCACCCCGAGTTGCTCTACGGCGCTCTGTGATCGGCATGCCCGCCAGAGGACGACAGCCCACCGGGGGCGGTGGCTCTTGGGGATCGCTCTCAACAAAATCGCCGGCGTAGGCAGATTCTAATTGCCGGCGGGAGGCCTCCCGCCCCACGCTGCACATCCAGAGGTTCGCCATGAGGCGGGCCGCTTTCTCGGGCAGGGCTAAGGACCTGTAAGTCGAAGGCACAATTCCATCACGCCCGCACGGGCCTCTGGTGTGGTTGTGCCTTTTGTATTTTCAGGAACGGAGTTCGCACGGGAGTACGATCATTTTCCGGATATCACCTTCCAACCAGCGCAAGTTTTCCACCCCTCCGACACCGCCCCGCGCTGTCGCTCCAGGACCCCGCCCATGACCCCGCCTGAACTACCGCCAAACGGACCGCGCCTTACCCTGGGCGTCCCCAAAGACCAGTGCGGTCGTGGCGAGCGAGTTCTCCATATCGACGACGAACCGGCGGGCACCAGCATGTTTTGCCGTATGCTGGTGAAACTGGGCTACCGGGTCGAATCCTTCAATCTGCCCGCTTCCGCCGTCGAGCGGCTGCGCACGGATCCACTCTCCTTCGACGTCGTCATCACCGATCTGATGATGCCAGATATGAACGGACTGGAGGTGGCCAACGCCGTGCGCCGACTCCGTCCCGACCTTCCCGTGATCCTGTTGAGCGCCTTCAGCGCCTCTTTCAGCTCCACTACCATCCGGGCCAACGGCATCTGCGAAATCATCGAGAAGCCCGCACCAATCAACACCTTAGCCGCCGTTTTGCGGCGTGTCCTCGACCGCCCCACCCTTCAAGCATGAATCAACCCGCTCCCGCCTCCCGCGGCCGTATCCTCATTGCCGACGACGATCAGCAAGTTTGCAAAGCAACCTCCGATTCGCTCCAACGGCGGGGTTTTGTCTGCACCTGCGTGGCCTCCGGGGCTGAGGTCGTCGCCTGTCTGCGCATTGGCGAATACGATGCGCTGATCTCCGATCTGCTCATGCCCGGTAACGATGGGCTCTCCCTTATCGAGACGGTCCCCCAGCTCGCCGCCGGTCTGCCCATCGTCCTGCTCACCGGGGCGCCCACAGTGGAAACAGCCGCCGGTTCGCTGCGCCTGCCCGTAGTGGCCTACCTCACCAAGCCCACGGATTTCTCAGCACTGGCCACCATCCTCGACGCCGCCATTCTCAAGCATCGCGCCTTCCGCTCCATGCAGATCGGCCGTCGCCATCTGGTGAATTGGGAACATGAGATCGATGCCGTGCTCGAGCAATATCGCACCCCGGGCCCTCAACCCGACGGCCCGATGAGCCACTATCTGCGGCTCACCCTGCGCCATGTCATCCTCGTACTTGCCGAGTTGGAGCAGGCCACTCGGGCGATGGAGAACGGCTACGGCGAAAACCACTCCAGCCGCCTCCTCGATCGCGAAGTCGCGCTGCGGCGGGCTGTAGACGTGCTGCGCCGCACCAAGCAGAGTTTCAAGAGCAAGGAACTGGCCGATCTGCGCAAGGAGCTCGAACAACTCCTGGCCCGTGGCGACGCCGAAGCGGAAGGCGAAGCGACCGGCGCCGCCAACTAAGCGGCATATCCATAGGTTGGAACTGGCTTCCCTCTATTGTACGGGAACGCCGCGGGGGGGCACAGAAACGCGATCCGCGCGATCCCCTGCAGCCGTGTTCGACGTAGGAGCGTGCTTGCACGCGATCCGCTCGCGCCGCTGCTCCCCGATCCATCGCGAGCAAGCTCGCTCCTACCCCCGATCCATCGCGAGCAAGCTCGCTTCTAGGCGCGATCCTCGCACCGCCTGCGCTCGCACCGACTCGATACGCGCCCCGACTCGCGCCCCCAAAACAAGCCTTGATGCGGGAGCGGCTACTACCTAGTCCTCTCGGCCCCCCAACGTGGGCCCAGCGGATTTCGACGTGGCATACCGCCGCGGGTGTATCCACGGCCCGCACCCGCTCAGGCAAATATGGCGAACACCATCGGCAGCTATCTGGTCCGCGAAACCCTCCACGAGAGCAGTGTTTCGCGAATCTACCGGGCCGAGCCCTGCGGTGGTGGGGCGAGCGTGATATTGAAGCTCCTCCACTGCGCCGCCTACGGGGACCCGGAACTAGCCCGCTTCCAGGCTGAGTATGCCATCGCCGCCGCCCTGAGCTGCGACGGCGTAATTCGCACGCTACGACTCGAGTCGCTCCCGGAAGGCTCCGCAACGGTTGCCGAGGACATCGGAGGCGAATCCTTGGATCGCTGGCTGCTGCGCCGCCGCCTCACCTTGGAAGAATGCCTCGCTGTGGCGATCCAGGTGGCCCACGGGATGCGCGTGCTGCATGAAGCCGGCATCACCCACGGCAGCCTTAATCCGGCTAATATAGTCTGGAATCCCCTGACCGGCAGGGCTCAGGTGATCGACTTCGGCACCGCCTCAAGGCCGTCCACCGGCACCCCTGCAGACGGCCAGCTGAAGCACGGCCCCCTGCCCTATATTTCGCCCGAGCAGACCGGGCGCACCGGGCTGGCGCTGGACCAGCGCACCGATTTCTATTCATTGGGCATCACTTTATATGAAATAGTCACCGGCCAGCTGCCGTTTACAGCACAGGACTCGGCTGAGATGGTTCACGCCCACCTGGCCGGTAAGGTGTTGCCGCCGAACAAATTCAGCGCCGCCATTCCGGAGCCGGTTTCAGGTATCGTCATGAAACTCGTCGCCAAAAATCCGGACGAGCGCTACCAAAGCATGCGTGGGCTGGAGTCCGATCTGCTCTGTTGCCAGGCTCAACTCAAGGCCAACGGCCGCATAGATCCGTTTGCCATCGGGCGCGACGACTCTTCAAGCATGCTCGGCACTTCGCGCCGCCTCTACGGTCGCGAAGCGGAAACCAAGGCACTGAGCCAGGCCTACGCTCAAGCAAAGGCTGGAGCGGCCGGATTGGTGCTGGTGGCCGGGCACTCTGGCCTTGGCAAAACTGCACAGGTGCAGCAGTTGCAGAAGTCACTCCACGGCGAAGGCGGCTCTTTCATAACCGGAAAATATGCTCAATTCTCGCGGGGCATTCCCTATTCTGGCATCGTATCGGCATTCGCCTGTCTGGTATCGCAGTTGCTGGCCGAGCCGGAGTCCCGTTTGGAGGAATGGAGGGAGCAACTGCACTCGGCACTGGGGGGCAATGGCTCTATTCTCGTCGATTTGATCCCGGATCTTGGCTATATACTCGGGGTCCTTCCGCCCGCCTTGCCACTGCCACCCATCGAAGCACAAAATCGCCTCTGCTTGCTTTGCTGCAAATTTCTCCGGCTCTATTGCGGGCCTGGGCGGCCCCTGGTGCTCTTTCTCGACGATTTGCAGTGGGCAGACGCCGCCAGCCTAAAGCTGCTTCCCGAAATCCTGAAGGAGGTTTCTTACCTTCTGGTTATCGGTGCCTATCGCGACACGGGGCTGCCCCCAGAGCATCCTCTACTGGCTGCTGTGGATGAATGCCGCCGTGCGGCAGTGCGAGTGCAGTGCGTGACATTGGCTCCGCTGGGGCCGGAGCAAGTGAGCGAGTTTCTGAGGGACTTGTTTCATGCCGAGCCGTCCCAGTACGGTGAAGGCTTCGCTGCGCTCTCAAATCTGTTGCTGGCGAAGACCGACGGGAATCCGCTTTCCCTACACCAATTCGTCAAAGCCTTATACGCTGCTAATATTATTCATTTCGATTCGGAGCGACGCCGGTGGATTTGGGATTTGGAGCAGATCCAAGCCTGCCGGATCACCGAAAATATCAGCGAACTGATGGCGGAAAGAATCATCCAGCTATCGCCCGATATTCAAGCCGTCCTCACGCTGGCTGCGGCGGTGGGCCCTCGATTTGAATCCGATATCTTGCTTAAGCTGCTTCCGGAGCAGACAGCGGATCAGGTCCGCCACGCTCTATGGGTGGGGGCTCAACAGGGCCTTATCCTCTTGGCCGTAACCACTCAGTCCGACTGTGGAATCGAACCTGGCTTCCGGTCCGCCTCAACCTGGGCGGCGCGTCGTCAAGCAACGGCCCTACACCACCTTCGGGGCAGGACGGAGGAGCGCGATAAGCCCTTCGAACTTCATGGTTTCGGCTTGGAAGCCGAAGGTTTCCAGTTTGCGCATGATCGGGTGCAGCAAGCCGCCTATTCGCTCATACCACAGGGCCAGCTCGCTGCTCTGCACCTGCGCATCGGCCAGTTGCTTCTCCACCAAATCGAGGGAGCTCAATCTGGGGCGGGGCTCTATGAAGCGCTTGAGCACCTCAATAAAGCAGAAATGCTCCTGGCTTCAATTGAGGAGCGCGAGGCACTGGCACGGCTTAATTTGCGGGCGGTACGCAAGGCCCGGGAATCCAACGCTTATGCGTCCGCCTTGGACTATTGTACCTATGCGATCAACTTGCTGCCCCCCGATAGCTGGTCAGGATTCCCTGAACTCACGTATGTACTCTACAAGGAGCAGGCCGATCTCTGCTATCTGAACAATCGCCTTGAGGAGGCCCGGGAGATTTTGGGGCGGATGCTGAACCAGCCGCTGCCCACCACCCAGAGGGCGGAGCTGTATGAGATACTCCTGCATATCCTCACCCGGATGCAGCAATATACTGAGGCGTTTGCCATTGCGGCCAAAGCGCTCGATTGCTTTGGCGAGAGCCTTCCGGCGCGCGATGAGATGGAACACTACCGGGCGGAAAGCGCCAAGGTGCACGCGCTGCTGGGCGGCCGCACCATCGCTTCGTTGCTCGATATCCCCCCGAACTCTTCGCCCGAAAAGCTGGTGTTGATGCGTATTGTGAGCGGCCTCATCCCGTTGATCTACCAGGCTCGCCCCGCCCTGTTCCCTTGGGCCTGCGCCAAGTTGATCTCACTTTCCTTGGCTTATGGAAATGCCGCCCCCTCCTCATATGGATATTGCCTCCATGGCCTTACCCTGGGCTCGCTGGCAGGCGACTACAGGTCCGGCCACGAGTTCATGCTTTTGGGCATCGCTCTAGCGGAGCGCAGTCAGGATCTTTCCGCCCAGTGCATCGCGCACCATGTATTTGTGGCGGGCGGTCTCTGGCGGGCATCTATACGGAGTACAGAAGAACATGCTAAAGAGGGCTTCCGTTGCGGGCTGGAGTCCGGCAACTACTTCTACGCCAACTACACGCATCTTTGGCACTCGGCCAATCTGCACTTCATGGGCCTGCCGCTGCCCGCGCTGCGCAGCCGGCTCGAATCCTATCTGCCCTTCTCGGAAAAAACCCGCGATACCCTCACTATCGACGCCCTGCGCGGTGGGCTGATCATCGCCGATCTCCTGGAATATGGTTTCACCGGCGAAAAGTCGCTTGAACTCACAGCCCGGGACAGCCTTCATACGGCGACGCTCGAAGCGCCGGCTGCGCCCATGGGCCGCTGCCTATTTGCCATTCTGAAGCTTGAAGTCTTGTACCTTTACCAGCGCCAGCCGGAGGCGCTCGCTGCGGCTGCCTCCATTCGTGAATCGCTTGTGACGGTGCAGGCGACGACCCCGATTGCCCACTTTTGCTTCTATGAGTCGCTGGTGCTAGCCCGGCAGTGCCGCGGGGAGGCTCATCCGCTCACTGGGGAACAGGCCGCATGCCTACGCCAGAACCTGCTTCAGCTCGAACTATGGGCGCAGAACTGCCCGGAGAACTTTCTTGGAAAATATAAACTCGTCTGCGCCGAGTCTGCTCGCATCTCCGGCGATGTGCTCGGGGCGATGAAGCTCTACGATGAGGCGATCGAAGCCGCCCACGCATCGGGCTTCGGCAAAGAGGCGGCCATAGCCTGTGAACTGGCCGCACTTTTCTATATTTCCCTTGGGCGCAGCCGAGCAGCCCGGGCCTATATCCGAGAGTCGAGCGCATGCTATGGCGAGTGGGGGGCTCATGCGAAGGTGGCCCAGTTGCAGGCGGACCATCCCGAAGCGCAAGTGATCCCGCCGCAGGCAGCCAAGCCCACGTCCCTCACTCCCCTTACCGCGGGCATGGATTTGGTCAGTATAATGAAGGCCAGCCAAGCCCTCGCCGGCGAGGTGCGTTGGAGTTGCTTGCTTGAAAAGTTGCTGCTGGTGCTCGTAGAAAATGCCGGTGCCGAGAAGGGCATCTACCTCGAAACGATCGAGGATGCGGTGCGCTTGCGCGCCGAGGCCATAGGCGGAGTGGTTACTCATCTACCCGAGACTGCGCTGGATGAAACCTCGAACCTTCCGGCAACTCTGGTGCGCTATGTAGCCCGCACGGGGCAGACTGTGGCCTCCGATCACTTGGCACAGGACCCTGTATATGGAGCCGATCCCTATGCCGTAGCCCACGCAATCAAGTCGGTCATGTGTTTCCCGATTCGCAGCAAGGGCGTGGTCTGCGGAGTGGTCTATCTGGAGAACAACCTGAACACCGGAGTGTTTACCCCGCAACGCTTGGGCGTGCTACAATTGCTCGCCGGCCAAGCCGCAGTCTCCATGGAGAACGCGCGCCTCTTCGATCAGCTACTCAAGGAGAAAACATTTACCGAGACCGCCCTCAACGCGCAGCTCGATGTGTTCTTCATCTTCGAACCCAAGATCGGCAAGGCGGTTCGCTGGAACAATGCAGCCCGGGCAGTCTCCGGGTACAGCGACACCGAGATCGCTCAATTGCGAGTCCCGGAGGACTATTTCAGCGGAGAGGACATAGACACCGTCCGCGCGGCTCTCGCCAAAGTCGACAAGGAGGGGCATGCACACTTTCAGGCTACACTGAACGCCAAGGCGGGCCGGCGAATAAGTATGGAGTATTTCGCTTCGCGCTTGGGGGATGAAACCAACCCGGATCGCTATATCATAGCGGTAGGGCGCGATATCACCGACCGGCTCAAGCTTGAGGACCATCTACGGCAAGGCCAAAAGATGGAAGCTCTGGGATCCTTCGCGGGCGGCATCGCCCACGACTTCAACAACCTGCTGGCCGTCATCCTGCCCAATATCGATCTGGCTCTGGAGACCACGGCTCAATGCTCGGAACCGCACCAGTTCTTGGTTACCTCTCGCGATGCTTCGCTGCGAGCCAAGGAACTGGTTAAACAGATCATGCTTTTCACCCGGCAAACGCCCACCGAGAAGGGCCTGCTTGAGCTGCCCCGTTTCGTGCGCGACTTCCTCAAGCTTCTGCGTTCGGTGATGCCCACCTCCATCGAATTCCTGGAAGATATAGAGCCACTGCCCGACCTCGTTCTGGCCAGCCAGACCCAGCTCAACCAGATCCTCCTCAATCTCTGCAGCAACGCCCGCCAAGCCATGCGCGACGCAGGCACCCTTGCGATCCGGGTACACAAAAAGCATATCACCCTCGCTGATGCCCGGCTGCTCAGCGATATAAAGCCCGGCAACTATCTCACGGTCTCGGTCTCCGACAACGGCAGCGGGATGCCGCCGGAGGTGCTCAGCAGGATCTTCGATCCCTTCTTCACCACCAAGCCTGCCGGGCAGGGCACCGGCCTCGGTCTTTCGGTAGTCTACGGCATAGTGAAGTCGCACGAGGGCACCATAACGGCAACCAGCCAAGAGGGGAAAGGCTCGGTTTTCACCGTATATCTGCCCTGCCTGGTGCCGCCCATCGCCAGCGGACCCGCCTCCGCCGGGTCGGAGGCACTCGAGGCGCCAGTGCCCAAGGGCACCGAGCGGATACTATTGGTCGACGACCAACCCTCAATCGTAGTGGTCACCCAACGTGTTCTGCGCTTCCTCGGCTATACAGTCACCGCGACGAGCAGCCCGAGGCAGGCCTTGGCGCTCTTCCGGGCCAGTCCGGAGTCCTTCGACCTAGTGATCACCGATCAAACCATGCCGGAGTTGACGGGCTACGAATTGGCCACGCAGATCCAAGCCATCCGTCCGGAGACGCCTATCATTCTATCGACAGGTCGCATAGAGCCGCTGGATGAAAGCGCTGTCGACCGGCCGCGCATCGCGATGCTTTTGCTCAAGCCCTACACGAAGGAATCGCTGGCCGAGGCGGTGCGCGGAGTTCTACGGGGCTAAGTACATCACTGCGGCTGCATGGTGCATCTGGTGGTGGGCCTTCTTGCTCGCGCTCCCGAGCGAGGCCCTCGTGCACGGAGACCAGGAACCGGCACCGCGCCAATCGCGTGCAAGCACGCTGTTGCGAGGCGTAGGCACCATGGGGTTTGGCGCTCGAGCGGCTTGGGCGCGGCCAGGCTTGCCTCTCCGGGTCCATTCTCCGGATATCATCGCATGGATTCCGCCCACTACGCACCCCAGCCCGTCTCGCGGACCACCGCCTTTTTCGAGGGTTTCGCCGCGCCCTGGGCCGGGCTGCGCTACATGAACGCGCACCCCAAACTCTGGCGACACGGCATCCTTCCCGTGCTGTGCAACCTGCTGCTTACCGCCGCGCTCTTTGGCGCCCTCCTCTACGGCTGGTTCCGCGCCTACGGCTGGTTCGACACGCTCTTCCCAACGAACTGGTGGGGCTCCTCTCTTGCGATTCTCTCCTCCATCCTGGTGGCGGCCTTGGAGATCGCGCTGGCGGTGGCCGCCTGGATCGTTTTCCAGGGGATCTTCTGCGGCTACTTCTACAGCCTTCTGGCGCGGGAGGTAGAGCTCTTGCTGGGGATGAAACCGGAGGAGATGCGCGAGGTGCCCCTTCTCTACCAGATCAAGGATGCGCTGCGTGATCTGGCCACTCTGGTGGCAGTGGCGGTGGGCTGCTTCGTGCTGGGCTGGGTGCCCCTGGTAGGGGCGCCGCTGGCGCTGGGGCTCGGGTTGTACTTCGACTGCTTTGTCTTCGGCATGGACTACCTCGACTACCCGCAGTCGTTGCGAGCACGCGGCCGGCGAGTACAGCGCGCCTTCGCCCGTCGGCACCGCCCCTCCACGCTGGGGCTGGGCAGCAGTGTGCTGCTGCTCAGCTTCATCCCGGTGCTCAGCCCTGTGCTGCTCACCACCGCCGCCACCGGCGCGGTGCTGCTGTACCGGAAGCTGGAGGGCCGTGGGGGGCCAGATCAGGCGGTCCGACAGGTCGTACAAGTCTGACCGGTCCGACTTCTCCGACCGCCCCTCCCTTCTGCACTCTGCCTTCTTCCTTCTGCCTTAGGTCCGCCGCAATGCGGCTTGCCGCCCGGCGGCACCTCTCTTCCCTCGCCTCGTGCCCGACCTCGCGCCCGTCTCCGCCGACCACCTCGCCCACCTGCTCAAACAGGTGTTCGGCTACGACCGCTTCCGGCCACTACAACGCGAGATCATCGACGCCTCCCTAGCCGGCCGCGATGCGCTGGCCGTGCTGCCCACCGGCGCGGGCAAATCCCTCTGTTTCCAACTCCCCGCCCTCGCCTACCCCAGACCGGCCCTGACCATCGTCGTCTCGCCGTTGATCGCCCTGATGAAGGATCAGGTAGACCAGCTCAGCGCCGCAGGCGTATCGGCCACCTTCCTGAACTCCTCTCTGGGCGCCGACGAGGCGAAGCGGCGTTTCCGCGGCCTCTACGCCGGCGAATACAAGCTGCTCTACGTAGCCCCCGAGCGGCTCATGCTCGACGGCTTCACCGAGCGCCTCAAGGAGTGGGCCGTGCGCCTGATCGCCGTAGACGAAGCGCACTGCATCAGCGAGTGGGGCCACGACTTCCGCCCTGAATACCGCCAGCTCGCCAAGCTGCGCGAACTGCTGCCCACCGTGCCGGTGATGGGCCTCACCGCCACCGCCACGCCCCGGGTGCGCGACGACATCGTAAAGCACCTCGCCCTGCGAGAGCCCGCCGTCTTCGTAGCCAGTTTCAACCGCCCCAACCTCACCTACCGCGTCGAGACCAAGGACGAGCCCATCAAGCAGCTCCTGGCCTTCCTCAAGGAACGCCCCCACGACGCCGGCATCGTCTATTGCGCCAGCCGCAAGCAGACCGAGAAACTCGCCGACAGCCTCAACGACCGCGGCATCGCCGCCCGCGCCTACCATGCCGGCCTCGAGGCCGCCGAGCGTACCCGCAACCAGGAGGCTTTCCTGCGCGACGAGATCCGGGTGGTCTGCGCCACCATCGCCTTCGGCATGGGTATCAACAAACCCAACGTGCGCTTCGTCGTCCACTACGACCTCCCCAAGAACGTCGAGGGCTACTACCAGGAAACCGGCCGCGCCGGCCGCGACGGCCTGCCCGCCGACTGCCTGCTGCTCTACTCCGCCGGCGACGCCGCCAAACAGCGCCACTTCATCGACGAGATCACCGACGAGGCCGAGAAGGCCCGCGCCCGCCGCCAGTTGCGCCAAATGCTCGACTACGCCGACACCACCGGCTGCCGCCGGGTGGAGCTCATGCGCTACTTCGGCGAGACCTTCCAGGCCTGCGACTGCGGCGCTTGCGACAACTGCCTGGCCCCACTCGAAACCTACGACGCCACCCTGCCCGCCCAGAAGCTGCTCTCCTGCGTGTACCGTATCCGCGCGGCCAGCGGCTTCGACATGGGCCTCAAGCATGTGGTCGACGTGCTGCGCGGCCACGCCAACGAGAAGACCGAGCGCCTACGCCACGACGCGCTCTCCACCTGGGGTATCGGCGCCGACAAGACCGAGCACGAGTGGATGCACCTCGGCCGCGAGATGCTGCGCCTGGGCTATGTGGAGCTCGGCAGCGAGGGCCTGCCCGTGGTGGGCATCACCGATGCCGGCCGCGAACTCCTGCGCACCCGCACCGCGGTTACTCTCGCCAAGCCCCGCGCCGTGGTGAAGCCCAAGCGAGACCGCAAGGTGCGCGACCGCCGCGGAGACTTCGACTTCGACGAGATCCTCTTCGAGCGCCTGCGCGAACTGCGCAAGAAGCTCGCCGACGAGCGCGATGTACCCGCCTACATCGTCTTTGGCGACACCTCCCTGCGCGAGATGGCGCGGTACTACCCGGGCAATGTCACCGAGCTCAGCGGTATCAGCGGAGTGGGCGAGAAGAAGCTCAACGAGTTTGGCGACACCTTCCTGGGCGCCATCCGCGCCCACCTCGCCGCGCACGGCAAACAGGACTTCGGGGGATAGCCGAGGCGATCCGGAAGGCCGGTCGCAGACCGTCCCTACCTCGAACCGCTGCTGCATTTCCCAGCGGCTACTCCCTCTAGGTTCTAGCGAACGCAGCTCCGAGTAGGGCCGGTCTTCGACCGGTTCTCCGAATAGGTGCCGATTGCTGACTGGCCCCCCTCGGAAGGCCCGTCGCAGACCGTCCCTACCGGCATGCGTTTGGCACTACCCCGATCCGCCCCGATTGCTCTGTCACGCCTCAGCCGTAGCCATGCGTTCGTACCGCTTCGCGCTCTGGAAGTGCACGCACTCCGGTGCCGGCCGGTAGGAGCGTGCTTGCACGCGATCTGCGCTCTGAATCGCGTGCAAGCACGCTCCTACGACTGAATGCTCACGCCTCAGCCGGCTCGCGGATCCACCACCCGGCCCATGAACAGCACGCTGCCCGTGACGGGGTCGCAGATAAAATAGAGGAACGGCCGGTCTACGGTGAAGGCCACCGGCGCCTGCTCGGGCGCCTGCACCGCTGGAGTCCCCGCCACCGGCGCCTGCGCAGAGGCATCCACCGCCACCGCCGCGGGGGATACCGGAGCCGCGGAGCCCTGCTCATCCACCGCGAACTTCGCCACGTGGCTCACCCCGGAAAGATAGACCGGCTCACTGTCGTAGTTGGTGCCCAACCCCGACATATCCGCCGCGCCGTTGCGATCGCACACCTGGCGCACGCCCATTTCCTGCAGGGCCTCCATCAACAGCGCCAGCGGCCGCTCGGCCTTGAAGCGGGGCAGGCGCAGATCCACCGGCGCAGGACCGGCCTGATGCACGCTGCGCAACCACTCGGCCATGCTCTCGGCGGTGAGCGCCTCCTCGACGGGGGGCAGATTCTCGTCGGGCAGCAGCAGCACCATCGCCAAGCGCTCCCCTCTATAGGGCAACTCGAGCAGGCGGAAACCGGGTTGCGTGGCCAGCCGATACGCCCCGGTCTGGCGCATGGTGGGCACCTCCACCGGGGCCGGCTCGGCGGCGGCCAGGAAGCGGCCGGCCGCAGTCTGGGCCGGATCGAAGGGCGTTTGCCAACCCGCCCTGAGGCACACGGCGCTGCCCACGACCAAGCGGGTGTTGGTATCGAAGGATTGGGGTTCCGCGATGGCTCGCACCTGGGACCCGGTGCGGTCGGCCACCCATTTGTCCATCCAGTGGGCGGCAGACTCGGCGTGGGTGAAATCGGTCACCCGGAGTTCGCTGCGGCAGTGCTCCCGCAGCACCTCAACGAAATCGCTGTTGATGGTGTTCCACTGCTGCACCCAGAGCGACCGGGCAAAGATCAACCCCTCCTCCCCACCGGCGGCCCGCTGCAGCCGCCGCGAGAGCATCGCGAAACCGTCGGCGGCATCCACCACCGGCACAGAAAGCTGGAGCACCTTGGAGAGCTCCGCCTCGGTGGAGCTGCGGGTGCCCACCGCCAGCGGCACCAGCGCCTGGGCCAGGCCGAACGGAGCGAAGGTGAAGTTGCCCGGCTGCGCCCTGAGTTGGGCGTAGAGTGCGGCTGCGAAGCCGGTGCTCGACTGGGCCACGGCCAAGACCAGAGGCTCGTCGGCGCTCGTGGGCTGGGGCGCGGCATCCGTTGCGAAACCCGAGCTACCCACTGCAAGGCTGGCCCAAATACTGAGAACACTTCGAAGATTCATCGGAAACGGGAGGGTGCGTCGGGGATAAGGATGCACGCATCGTGAACAAACCGGACACAGCGACGAGGAAAAACACCATCGAGGCGGGGCCGATTTGCGTGGGTCGCCCGGTTTCGCTCGAAATCCACACTCTGGCGACCGAAGGAGCCGGTCGCCGCAAACGCCGCAGGCCCCCGCCGGCCTCCCCTCCTACCCTACGAGCTCATCCTGATGGATGTGCAGCATCCCGTGTTCGCGGACTGGAGGCCGCCCGCCGTATCCAATCATCTAAGGCTGCGACGGATCCCGGCCACGACCTCCAGATCCGCATCGTGGCGATGACAGCCACCGCGATGTCCGGCGACCGCGAGCAGTATCTGGACGCCGGCATGCCCATGTGCCCAAGCCGCTCCACCCGCCGTAGCGCGCAACGCGTGCGCAAGCGCTATCTCAAGGCGCCCGCTGCGGAGTAGCGCGGAGCGGGCAAAGAGCATCGGGATGCGGGAAGCAACAGCGGCAAGCCAGAGGCGGCAATCGCCCCCGGGTCACAGCACCGCCGGTCCGGGGGCCGCCGACTATTCCACGTCGCATTTATTAGCAGACCCATTCCGAACCCGTGCAGTAGCGTGCTCGCCCGCGATTTGCTTCCGTCGTAAGCGGGTGCTTGCACGCAATACTCTGCGTGTAGGAGCGTGCTAGCACGCGATAAGGCCTCGTCTTGAAAGCGAACACGGAATAGCCTTCAGCCAATGCTTTGGAAGCCGGATGGTGAAGCCATTCAGTATTTTGCTCTGCTGGACGGCTCACCGTTTGTTTTCATCCGCCTTCCATCGTGGCCGAAGGCTTCCCATTCAGGCCGGCTCGGTATTGCGGATTGAGGAATGCGGAAAGCGGAATATTCGAACAACTCCGAACGCCGATCTCAGTTCCTCCGCGTAGCGAAGCCCCGATCTACCCGCCCCCATGCTCGCCACTCTTCGACAGAGGTGAGCGGCGATCGCAAAGAACGGAATCTCCGCTACGTCCTCACTACTCCCTACCGGCTCCTCGATACCCGCTACTAACGATTCCGAGGTAGGGGCAGTATTCGACTGGATCACTCGCTACTTAATCGCAAATTCCGGGGTCTTCGCGGTTTGTTGTGGGTAAAGAGCAAAATCTCAGATACGGAAGCAAAGATGAGTGAGACCGTTGAAGAACACTATCGTCGGTTGCTGCTGCTGCCCAAACCGTGGGCTGTCACCAGCGTGG
>CAJCBL010000268.1 GCA_903960515.1 uncultured Verrucomicrobiota bacterium | reverse complement strand
TACCGGCGGGCGCGGTACCACCTGCTCCGGTTGGGGTTCTTCATGAATGCGCAAAAGCTCGAATGCTACTGCCTCGAAATCCTTGGTTCTTGGCGCAAGGCGCCCCGCCCACAGCCGCAGGCCCCGGCCACTGCTCCTGCCGGAGCACCGCCCCCGTCGCCGTCCATCACGAACGCACCGCTTGCGGCGTCACCGGTTCCGCCGGTAGCCCCGGTGGCGATGCCGCCGCCGCAGCTATCACGCCAGCGTCCCCCCCAGTCCTTGCGCTTGTCGCAATCCCAGAGGCAGTGCGCTGCGAACCTCAAGGCCCTTGCCGATCTGTTCTTCGACCCTCCGCCCTCCGCCGCGCATGGGATCCCTATCCAGACCAATGCTCTTATTACAGGACCCACCGGCAGCGGTAAGACCTCTCTCGTCTGTAGCGTCGCGGAAGAGCTTCGTGCGGATTTTCTTCACCTCTCCCACGGCTGTTGGATTGTTACAGGCGCGACCGAAGGCCCTCCGACCATTCACACCATTCTCCAGTTGGCCGCGAATACCAGGCGCTCGGGATTGGTGCTCTTTATCGATGAACTCGACAAGTTCGCCCTCGGCTCGGCCGCGCTCAGCAGTTGGGACATCAGCATCCGCTCGGATTTGTGGACGCTCTTGGACCGTAGATTGTCCTGGGCATCGCTCGCGGCGAAGCCTGAATTAGTGAAGAACCTGCCCGAGCACCTGCGGAGCGCCTCCGCCTTGGAAGAGTTGTTCAAGACCAAGGTCTTCATCGTCGCTGCGGGCACGTGGCAGGGGCTCTTCAGGCCGCCGCCTTCAATGGGTTTTGGCGCGCAGGCGATCACCCCTACTTTGGACGCCACCACGCTCAATCGGCACGGAGGATTGCCGGAGGAAGTGTTGAGGCGCTTCAATAGCGATCTCCTTCATCTGGAGTATCCGACCGTGGCCGAACTTAATACGCTGATGGAGACCGACGGCCTGTTGGCTCTGGGCATGGAACTCGGGCAGGCGATCGACCCCGCCCAGATGCATGCAGAAATGACAATGCGCGGCATGGGGGTCCTTTCCTCACTGAAGACTGCGCTCTTCAAGGTGCAGCGAGAGCTCAGGGATGAACCCGATACCGAACCCCAGGTTGTGGGGCTGCCTTAAGCATCCGGCACCACTGTCGATCGACCGCTATATTCCCTACGAAAATTCGAGCCTTTTCCTCCCTGAATCAAGAAATTGCGACGGTCGGCCGTAAATCTACCTTCATCATTTCAAAATCGACGCACTCATTCTTCCAATCCCCACCGCACTCCATGAATAATCCAACCCACAAAGACCCGCCCCTTGATACGTCGTGGAAGCCGATCTTTCCTCGCTCGCCGCTTCATCATATCGCCCCAGATCCCTACCCGATCGTCCAGGCACGACTTAACGGTTCCTGCGATGTCGCCGACCGCACCGGCCAACACTGGGCCTACTGCATTCGCTCCGGAGACGTGCGCCGGCTCATGCAAGACCTCGCAGACTCGCAGGCTCGCGAACAGGCGTTGCAACTGCAACTCAACGCCCTTCAAGACAGCATCGCCACAGCCACGCCGCAACCCACCCAATAACCATCATCACAATGGCCGACTACTTGGAATCGGGATTGCTACCAGTGGGGGCCAAAGGGACAGTGGAATTGCTCCCCCGGAAAGACTGCCTCCGGTTGCGCCATCACTAATCCGCCACGAGCAAATGCATTCACCCTCTGAGCTACGCGACGCGAAAAGCCGTCGCGCCCTGTTGGTAATCGTTGGAATCGCCCTCCTCGCCGGGGGAGTTCATGGCGTCGGGGGCGGAGGCAACGCGATACTGGCATGCTTCGTCTTTCTGATTGTTGGTGGTATCGGAAGCCTATTTTGGCAGTGGGTTGCACAAAGGCAATGGGCTTCCGAGAAGAAATTCGGATCTCATCTCGTCGTCGCCTCTTTGGTTATCTCATTAATGTGGCCCCTCCTGCACGCACCACCCCAGTGGATGCCCAAAATCGCCACTGTCACAGCTATCGATGGTCCGTCTGCGACAACCGAGACCGACTACGAATACCATTCGGTTTATCTTCGAGATGGGATGAGTAGGGACTCGATCTACCGGACGACTCAGATGAAAACGTGGTCAAGGCTGTCAGAAGCCAACTCGTTCCGGGCCACGCCGACAGTTGTCTATTTTGATCCGTCAGACCCGAAAAAGGTACGATTCGATGAAGCTCCCGAATGGGTCAGCGTCACGGCCATGCCGAAAGCGACCAAGGTCCGAAAGACGGGAGAGGCAACGGTGACGCTGCAATTCTCCAATGGGTTCGGGCTAAAGAGCGCGACGACCACGACCAACCCGTATGTGGCTCGGTACAAGGTAGGCACCACACTACCTATTTGGGTCGATCCACGATCCGGCACGCGCGTCAGCTTCCGCCAACTCAACACTGAAGGAGGGCAGGAATATTGGTTGCTCGCACTTGCGCTGATACTGGGGCTTAGGGGCATCGGCGCACTCGTCGCTTGTGTATTACGAGCGGGGCCGTCAGTGCCCCCCCCTCTGCCGGTTCAGCCCCCACCGCTTCCGCGGATGAACTTCCGATCAGCCCCGCCACGTGAGACTCGTCAGGATTGCTCGCCCCGACTGCATCGGCCTGCCGCAGCACCGCCGCCACTCCCAACACCCGTGATTACGGAGAACCTCATCCCGGAGTTAATGGGGAAGATCGATTGGTTTCAATTCGAGAAGGTCACAGCTCGGATTTTGGAATCTAATGGTTGGAGGGTAGATCGCAGAGGGGGAGCGGGCCCTGACGGTGGAGTGGACATAATTGCTACCAAAGCAGAGCTCCGGGCAGTCGTTCAATGTAAGCATTGGCCAAAAAAACAGGTCGTGACCAAAACGATCAGGGAATTCAATGGCGCTTGGCGAACTGCAGATTTCGAGGACTACAATTGCGCGCACTTCTTCTGCGGCTTTGATAACTATACAGCAGATGCCGCAAAATTTGCGCATGACAACAAGATCACCTTCTGGGGGCCGAAGGCGATTCATGCATCCATCGCGAGCATCGGATCTAACCGTTTCCCTGAGCTGATGAACCCCCTTGCTAAATGCTGTCCGAAATGCGATTCTCGGCTGTTGCGCCTGAATGTCCCGAGCGGCCGGACGGAATGGAAATGTTCAAATAGAAAGTGCAACAGACAGTACGATAAAGACCTACGCGACCCCAATAGACTTTAGTTTCTCCCATGCTGGTCCGGCTGTCACACTTTGGCGCATCACGCCCTACCCGATCGTCCAGGCACGACTTAACGGGTCCTGCGATGTCGCCGACCGCACCGGCCAACACTGGGCCTACTGCGTAAGTTCCGCTGACGTGCGCCGGCTCATGCAAGACCTCGCAGACTCGCAGGCTCGCGAACAGGCGTTGCAACTGCAACTCAACGCCCTTCAAGACAGCATCGCCACAGCCACGCCGCACCCCACCCAATAACCACCTTCACAATGTATTCCCAAATGGTCCGCCGCCTCGCCCGCACCGCCCTTGGGGACGATAAGGCGGAGGAAATGTTCGCTCGCGAATATGACTGGCTCGAAGCCCAGTCGGAGGAAATCGAGTCCTATATCCTCAACTCCGCGCAGGATTCCACCGAAGCCTGCGCGGATGCCGCCTCCCTCTATTGCTACGCCCTCGTGAAGAAGTTTCCCAAGGACATCCTCAAGGGCTTCGATCCTGACACCTGCGACATGGGCGATGAAACCATAGAAGACGAAGACCCCACCCCGGAAGACCCCGAGATTCCCTGAGGGCTGATGGGGCCTCGGCCGCAGGCCTCAGGTTCCTTCGCCGCACCTCACTGGAAAACTCCTCTGAACTGACCGTATCAACCGTCATGAAACTTCGCATCCTCTCCGATCTTCACCGCGAATTTGGCCAGGTCCCACTTCCACCTGTGGAGGCCGACGTCGTCGTGCTCGCTGGCGACACCGACCTCGGCGTGCGCGGCGTTCGCTGGGCGGTGGAGACCTTCGCTCCCACGCCGGTGCTCTATCTCGCCGGCAACCATGAGTTCTACGGAGAGACTATGGAGAAACTGCTGCCCGAGCTTCGCGCCGCGGCGGCGGGGACCAATGTCCGTTTTCTCGAGAACGACACCGTCGAACTCGGCGGGTACCGATTCTTCGGAGCCACCCTATGGTCGGATTTTCGGCTCTTCGCCGATCGACAGGTCGACGCCATGCTGAAGGCCAAGGACCGAGGCTGTGGCATGAACGATTATGCGAGGATCCGTACGCTCCCAAAATACCAGCGGCTTCGTCCGGTTCAGACCATCGGCCGGCACTGTGAGTCGCTTGGCGCGCTCAGGCAGTTCCTCGCGGACGGCCCGAGGGACCGCAGCGTCGTGCTCACCCATCACGCCCCCTCTGCGCGCTCGCTGATGGCGGGGTGGGAAGCCGATTTGCTCAGCGCCGCCTACGCCTCGCATCTTGATCCTTTACTCGAAGAGCAGGGACCGGCGCTTTGGGTGCATGGCCATATTCACGCGTTTCGCGACTATATGGTGGGGCGCACCCGGGTGCTCAGCAATCCGCTCGGCTATC
>CAJCBL010000267.1 GCA_903960515.1 uncultured Verrucomicrobiota bacterium | reverse complement strand
GATGATGGTTTCGTTGTTCACAAAGAAGAGGGTTCGGGCGATCCGCGTGGCCAACCGCGAGCGGACTTCCCACAGGCCATCGCCCAGAAAGTCGACCAGGGTAGGCCTAGAGGCCACCCATACTGCGCTGCAAGGATGTCGGCCCCGATCTGCTTGCGTTCGTCTGCCGGCAGGCTTTTGAGCCATTCGCGCACCGGCTCATTGCCGGTGGCGGAGCGAAAGAAGACGGCCGAAAGCGGGCGAGGCCGAGCCCCAGATGAATCTAAAAAGATACGCATCGCAAGAGCCTTTCGTTGTTCAGGCAGCCGACCTGCCCTGCGGCGACAATCGAATGACTGCTGCCACGGCCTGCGCGGGGGCCGCCTTCTTTGGGAAGATCCCGAAGAACTTTTCGCCCTCCGCCGCGCTCTTCATTTCAAGGTAGTGCCCGCGGATGATGCTTTCCGAGTTGCCGGCCTGGAGTGCCGCCTCGCCCAGGGAGCGGTACTTCGCCACGAACATCGAAATGAACGTGTGGCGCATGATGTCGTGCGCGAGGGGGTATTTCTCCGCCACCTTTTCCCGGATATGCTGGAGATTCGTGGGGAGGATCGGGAATTCTTGCAGCGGATACGCACGCAGCCAGGCGGCGAGATTGGGCTGAATCGTGACGTTGCGCATCTCGCGTACCTTCGAGACCTCGCCGTCGATGTGAATCAGGTTGGCGTCGAGTTTTACGTGCTCTGGCTGGAGTCGGAAGATTTCACCAGTGCGCAAGCAGGGCCGGATACCCGCGAAGAGGCACAGGGCAAAGAACGGGACCGCGGCGCAGTGGTGCTCCTCGACGAAGGCCATGAGGCCCGCCGCCTCCTCCGCAGTAAAGGTCGTGGCACAGCCCCGCCGACGCCGGATGCGCCGCGCCGGGATCTTGGTGAGCGGATTTTCCGCGATCCAATCTCGTTGCAGGGCGAACTTGAGAAAGGTCGAGACCACGCCGCGGCGGTTGTTGAACGTCTTGTGGGTCGCTTGGCGGGCTTCAAAATACCCGAGGAGCCGCACCCCTGTCAGTTCGGCGACGGTGGCGCCCGGGAAATGCTTGAGCAGTCGCTGCAGATCCCGTCTCACCCGGGTCAGGTACGGCTCGGACAGGATGTCCTGTTCGCGTTCGTGTTCCTTGAGTACTAGGAATTCAGCGACGGCCTCCGTCAGGCGTTTTTGCGTCACGGGTTCGCGGTAGTTCACCAGGGCAAAATCGACGTAGAAGGACAGCCCGTGCGGCCGGCCTTGCAGCCGGCGAAAAACCGACTCGGCCTCGTGGAGTTGATCGTCCGCCAGCCGAGTGACGGCAGTGCGGACGCCGCTTTCGGCCTGGAGGCTCTGAATTTCGAGAACCTGGCGCTCGGCTTCGGCCTCGCGACGCGTCGCAAAGTTTTTGCGGATGCGTTTGCCGTCCAGCCAGCCAGTGACTCGGAAAACGATCTCCCCGGAAGGATTCGTGAACTCTGCGATGACGAACGACTGGATCTGCTTCATGACCGATTTGCCACGTCAGCTGGCAAATCGGTTGTTGGGTAATTTAACTTGTTCTATTCGAACGAGTTAAATGGCGGAGAGGGAGGGATTCGAACAGCGGCCCGCCTGCAACGGCGAGCCGCACTCGCAGGATCAGAGCTGGTTCACGGCGACTTGGGCGTGGCGCAGTACTTGGTCGCCCTTCACGTAGCCTTCGCGGAAGACCTGGACGACGGTCGAGTCGGCTTTGCCTTCGATCTTCTGCATCGACACGGCTTCGTGGCGGGCGGTATCGAAGGGCTGGTTGAGGCTGGCGATCCTCTCGATGCCGTGTTCACGCAGGAGTTGGTAGAACTTATCGAGCGTCATCTTCACACCGGTGGCGAGGTGATCGACGGTCTCTTTGTCGGCCGGCGTGAGCAGAGCCATCTCGAGGTTGTCGGCGATCGCGAGTGCCTGCTGGATGAAGTCGAGTTTCTTGGACTCGGCGGTGCGCAGGGCATCACCTGTGATGCGACGGCGGATATTGTCGAACTCGGCGACCTTGCGCAGGAGCTTGTCCTTCTCCTCGGCGATGGCGGTCTCGGCCTGCTGCAGCTTGGCCTCAAGTTCGGCGATACGCTGTTCGGGCGAGGGCTCTGCGGACGGCTGCTGCGGGATGTCGGATTCGGGCGTGGGAGCGGTGTCGTCGGACATGGTCTGGGACGCAGTAAACGGATTTGGGAAACGCGGTACTTTGGGAAGCTTCACCGGGCCGCCATTTCCAAGATCTTGTTGAGGCGGGTGACGAAGTTGCGCGGTTCCTCGACGATGCCGGCGGCCAGCAACGCGTTCTCGTAGAGCTGCTCGGCGATGAGCGCGGCGCGGTCGGCGTCGGTCGTGGTGAGCTTATGGAGATTCTTGATGAGCTGGTGGCGCGGGTTGATCTCCAGATCCATCTTCGGGGGCTGCTCGGCTTCCTCCTGCTTCATGGCGCGCATGATGCGGCGCATGGCGGGGGAGAGCATCTTGTCGGAGTTGAGCGCGACGACGGGGCTGTCGACCAGGCGCTTGCCGGCCTCTACCTTGCCGACCTTCGCGTCGCCAAGTTTCCCAGTCAGCCAGGTGCAGAGCGATTTCACGTCGTCGTCGGAGAGCGCCTCGCCGGTGGTGGCGGGAGCATCGCCGAGATCGAGGTCGGCGCCGTCGGCCGAGACGAGGTGCTTGCTCTCGAAGGTGCCCAGGTGGCTCATCACGAACTCGTCGATGGGCTCGTAGACGAAGAGCACCTCGAAGTTGCGGGCCTTGAAGGCTTCCAAGTACGGGCCGCTTTCGAGGGCGGCGCGGTTGAGGGCGTGGAGGAAATAGATCTCCTTCTGCGCCTCGGGCATGCGCTTCACGTATTCGGTGAGGCTGGTCGTCTTGCCCTTCTCGGTGAGCGAGGACTCGTAGCGCAGGAGCTTGGCGATCTGCTCGCGGTGGGTGTAGTCGCTGGTGGTGCCTTCCTTGAGGAAGATGCCGAACTGCTTGTAGAACTCGCCGTAGCCGTCGGGGTTCTTCTCGGATTCCTCCTCGAGGAACTTGAGGTAACGCTTGGTGAGTACGCGGTTCAGTTTCTGGATGAGCGCGCTGTCCTGCATGCTCTCGCGCGAGATGTTGAGCGGTAGATCCGCGCTATCCACCACGCCCTTGAGGAAGCGCAGCCACTCCGGCAGGAGGTTCTTGGGCTTGGGGTCGATGAGGACGTTTTTGCAGTAGAGCGCGATGGCGGGCTCCATGCGGCCGAAGCCGAAACGCTCCTGGTTCTCCTTGGGCGTGAATACGAGGGCGTTGATCGTGAGCGGGGCGTCGGCGTTGAAGTGCAGGCGGTAGCGCGGCTCGTCGAAGGCCTTGGCCTGGAACTTGTAGAACTCGGTGTACTCGGCGTCGGTGATGGAAGCCTTCGCACGCAGCCAAAGCGCCTCCACCTTGTTGATCTTCTCGCCGTTGAGATTGACCGGGAAGGTCACGAAGCTCGAGTAGTGCTCAAGGATGCGGCGGACCTCGTCGGCCTTGGCGAACTGCTTCATGTCGTCCTTGAGGTAGACTACGATCTTGCAGCCGCGTTTTTGGTCCTCGGTGGCGTTTTCGATCTCGTAGCTGCCGGTGCCATCGCTGGTCCAAACGAGGTGTTCGTCGCCAGCGCGCCAGGAGTGGGTGAATACCTTGACCTCCTTGGCCGGCATGAACGCGCTGTAGAAACCGACGCCGAACTGGCCGATGAGCTTCGCGTCGCTGGTATCGCCCTTTTCCTTGAGTGCGGTGAGGAAAGCCTTGGTACCGGAGTGGGCGATGGTGCCGAGGTTCTCGACCAGCTCGGTGCGGCTCATGCCGATACCATGGTCCTGGAAGGTGATCGTGCCGGCGGTGTCGTCGGTGGTGATGTTGACCTCCAGCGGGAGGTCGGCCTCGAAGACGTCCTTCTCGACGAGCTTGAGGTGGCGGAGTTTCTCGAGGGCATCGCTCGCGTTGGAGACCAGCTCGCGGATGAAGATCTCGCGGTCGGTATAGAGCGAATGGATGACGATATCGAGGAGCTGCTTAACCTCGGCTTGGAAGACGTGTTTTTCGGCGGGAGCGGACATGGTGTGAAGAAAAGGTGGCTGAAGCGTGTGAGCCGGGCGGTTTGCAGGTGGCGTGCCGCAGTGTGCTGCGAGCAGGTTGCCCTCTGGTAGTCGCAAAGCGACAACGAAGCGTGGCGTTTGGGGAGTGTCAATGTGGCGCGTATTGTGCGCCCGGGCGCGCGGAAGTGGCGCGGTTGGCGCAATCGAAGGCTGAAGACTCAAGGCAGAGCGCAGAGGGCCGAAAGCTGAAGGCGGAGGGGCTGGGTGTGCGCTAGCCGGTGGGGAAATGGGGACAGGGCGAGCCAGGAGGCTGCTTGTCGTGAGCTAGCCGGCTCCGAGCCTGAAGGACGTAAGCTGGAGCAAACTCCAGGGGGGCGGGATGCGGTGAAGACGGCGCTCGCCTCGGGTGTGGGGCGGGGCTTTGCTGGAGGCCGTTCCCCAGCCCCAGTGAGCGACATGAAAAAAACGAAATTGGCGGTGACCCTGACGACAACGGTTATGCTGGCCGGCGATTTGGCCGCCCTGAGCCGGGAGCAGACCAAGGAGCAGCTCGCCCGCCTTGAGCCGGCGAAGGAAGCCGAGGCGCCGATGGGCGCGATGTGCTACGAGACTGCGGCGCCGCCGCAGCGTATTGAGTACATATGCCCGAAGTGCGGCGAGCGGACGTACTATTCCAACGGCGGCTTGTTCATCTCCGAGACGGAGGTGGCCACCTGCCGGCGACTTTTCCTTACGCTGCCCAAACGGGAGGTATTCACTCTCGACGAGTCGTCCTTTTGCCAGAAGTGCAGCAAGAAGCCGGTGAGTCCGGATTTTGTCCTCACCGCCCGCTATGCCGACGGAAAGACGGAATCGGTCCACCGGGTGGCCTCCGGCGACCTGAGGTTGCTCGCGGCTGTGCTTGAGGGGCGGATTCCGGTGGATGCGCCTGAGGTGAAGCGCTCGGCGCTCGGGAGGCTGGCGCGGCTTGGCGAACTGGCGGCGAAGCCCACGAAATAGTCCGCTCACTTGGAGAAACGATTTCATGAAGAACTCGAAGTTGGTCATCACGGTCGCTGCTTCTGCCTTGATGGCGGCGGACGTGGTTATCGGCGCAACTGGTGAGGCGACGGGCGCACCCGCGGCACCGGCGGCCTCGGCTGGTGCCGCGAAGCTGGCGACGCTGAGCCGTGACGAGGTGCGGCAGCTGCTGGCAAAGATTGAGATGTCGGTACGGCCGGAACCGCAGATGGGCGCGATGTGCTACAAGATGGCCCGGTCTCCGAGCCGGGCGGAGTATGTATGCCCGACCTGCGGCGAGCGCACGCTGTACACGGATCGGGCGGCTGGGCTGGTGGAGCGCGAGTTGGCGACTTGTCAGCGCTTGTTCCGTGAGTTGCCCCGGCATGACACAATGGATCTGGACGAGTCGGCCTTCTGCCGGAAGTGCCGGCCGCAGGCCGCGGAGCCCGAGCTGACGCTGATCATCCGTTATGACGACGGCACGACCAGCGCTGTGCGTGGCGTGAGCAGCGAGGATCTGCGACTGCTTGGAGCTGCGCTCTCCGGTAAGCTTACCGAGACGACTTCGAACGAGGGCGAGGAACCGCTGAAGGATAAGCTGCCCCGCCTGCGCGAGCTGCTGGGGATTAAAGAATGACCACCACCTCCCGCCTCGCCCCTTCGTTCCTGCCGGCTACCGGCGTGCTGGAGATGACCTACCGGTGCAACCACCGGTGCGGGTTCTGCTCGTGTCCGTGGTACGCGGCAAGCGGCGGGTATCAGCAGCGTGGTGAGATGAACGTCGCCGAGTGGCAGGCGGTCGTCGACCGGCTCACCGGCATGGGCGTGTGCAACCTGGCGTTCACCGGCGGCGAGGCGCTCCTCAAGGAGGGACTTTTCGACATCATCCGCCACGCGGCGCGGTGCAGCGTCGAGCACATTGAGACGCGCGACGGAGCGCTGGTCTCGGAGTTCAAGCCGCCGCTCCTGTACCTGCTTTCCAACGGCACCACTGTCACGCCCGCCACGCTTGAGTTCTGCCGCGAGCTGGGTGTGCAACTAAGCATGAGCCTGCCCGGGTTGGCGACTCTGCGCGAGCACACCGGCATAGGCGACCCCGACGACATTCTGGGGAAGTTCCGCGCGGCGAAGGCGCTGGGGATGAAGACGGTGGTCAACATCACCGTCACAAGGCGCAATCTCCCGGAGCTGTATCAAACGATCTCGGCCGCGTTCCTGGCCGGGGCGCAGCAGTTGTTGCTCAATCGCTTTCTCCCGGGCGGGCGTGGGCTGGAGCATCGCGACTGGGTGCTCAATGCCGCCGAGGTCCGCCAGATGCTCGATACGGCGGAGGAGGCGCTGACCGATGCCGGGCGCTTCGGGTCGGTCGGCACCGAGCTGCCGCGGTGTGTGGCGGATCCGGACAAGTACAAGCGGCTCACGGTGGGCACTCGCTGCTCTGCGGCGCAGGGCTTCTTCGTGGTCGGGCCGGCCGGGTTGGTGCGGGTGTGCAACCATTCGCCGGTGGATCTGGTGCACGTTTCGGAGATCGAGAAGCTCAAGACGCATCCGTACTGGCGGCGGTTCACGCAGCGCGACTATCTGCCAAAGAGCTGCGGCGGCTGTGCTCAGGCGGTGGATTGCGACGGCGGCTGCCGCGAGGCGGCGCATGTCGTGGGCGGCGCGGTGGATTCGCCGGATCCGTTGCTGGCGGAGTGTGCACGCTGTGGATCGTAGATGTTGGGCGGCCACGGGAGGCGACAAACGACCGGGATGAAGTGGCAAGCAGGCTTAACCGCCAGAGGAGGCGGATAGGGCTGTGACCAGGTTTCGGGGGCACAACCCCCAGCCGACTTTGATTCGGTGTTTGTCCTGAGCGCGTGCATGCACGAGGTCTCCCCTTAAAGCGTGACCATTCAGTCGTAGGAGCGTGCTTGCACGCGATTCAGAGCGCAGATCGCGTGCAAGCACGCTCCTACGGCGGACACCGGAG
>CAJCBL010000266.1 GCA_903960515.1 uncultured Verrucomicrobiota bacterium | reverse complement strand
GATAGCCGAGCGGATTGCTGAGCACCCGGGTGCGCCCCACCATATAGTCGCGAAACGCGTGAATATGGCCATGCACCCAAAGCGCCGGTCCCTGCTCTTCGAGTAAAGGATCAAGATGCGAGGCGTAGGCGGCGCTGAGCAGATCGGCTTCCCACCCCGCCATCAGCGAGCGCGCAGAGGGGGCGTGATGGGTGAGCACGACAGAGCGGTCCCTCGGGCCGTCCACGAGGAACTGTCGCAGCGCCCCAAGCGACTCGCTGTGCCGGGAGAGGGTCTGAACCGGGCGAAGGCGGTGATATTTGGGCAGCGTGCGGATCCTCGAATAGTCGTTCATGCCCAGACCTCGGTCCTTGGCCTTGAGCATGGCGTCGACCTGTTGATCGGCGAAAAGCCGGAAATCCGACCACAGAGTGGCGCCGAAGAATCGGTAGCCGCCGAGTTCCACGGTGTCGTTTTCAAGAAAACGGACATTGGTGCCCGCCGCCGCCGCGCGAAGCTCGGGCAGCAGTTTCTCCATGGCGCTGCCGTAGAATTCATGATTGCCGGCGAGATAGAGCACCGGCGTGGGGGCGAAGGTCTCCACCGCCCAGCGAACACCCCGCACTCCAAGGTCGGTGTCGCCGGCGAGCACGACGACATCGGCCTCTACAAGTGGAAGCGGGACGTGGCCAAATTCGCGGTGAAGATCGGAGAGGATGCGAAGTTTCATGTCGTTTGGTACGGTCAGTTCAGAGGGGATTTCCAGTGAGGCGCGGCTAAGGGACCTGAGGCTTGCGGCCGAGGCCCCATCAGCCATCAGTGAATCGCGGGGTCTTCCGGGGTGGGGGCTTTGTATTCTATGGTTTCATCGCCCATGTCGCAGATGTCAGGATCGAAGCCCTTGAGGATGTACTTGGGGAACTTCTTCACGAGGGCGTAGCAATAAGGGGAGGCGGCATCCGCGCAGGCTTCGGTAGAATCCTGCGCGGAGTTGAAGATATAGGACTCGATCTCCTCCGACTGGGCTTCGAGCCAGTCATATTCGCGAGCGAACATTTCCTCCGCCTTATCGTCCCCAAGGGCGGTGCGGGCAAGGCGGCGGACCATTTGGGAATACATTGTGAAGGTAGTTATTGGGTGGGGGGACTGGTTGTTGTGTTGATACTGTCTTGAAGGGCGTTGAGTTGCAGTTGCAACGCCTGTTCGCGAGCCTGCGAGTCCTCGAGGTCTTTCATGAGCCGGCGCACGTCTGCGGTGCGAATGCAGTAGGCCCAGTGTTGGCCGGTTTCATCGGCCACATCGCAGCACCCGTTAAGGCGTGCTGCGACGAGCGGGTAGGGATCGGGGGCAATGTAGGGGCGCGGCGCGGGGGTCAGAATCGGCTTCCACGACATATCCCAAGGCGGGTCTTTGTGAGTAGGATTATTCACGGAGTGTGGTGGGCTATTTGAAGAATGTGTGTGTCGATGTTGAAATGATGAACGTAGGTTTATGACCGACCGTCACAATTTATTGCTTCAGGTAGGAAAAGGCTTGAGCTTTCGTAGGGAATATAGCGGTCGATCGTCAGCGGCTGCTGAATGCTTAAGGCAGCCCCACAACTTCGGGTTCGGAATCGATTTCATGACTGAGCTCTCGCTGCTCCTTCAAGAGCGAGGTCTTCAGTGAGGAAAGCACCCCCATGCCGCGCAACTTCATGTCTGCATGCATCTGGGCGGGATCGATCGCCTGCCCGAGTTCCCTGCCCAGCGCCAACAGGCCGTCAGTGTCCATCAGGGTTTCGAGTTCGGCCACGGTCGGATACTCCAGATGCAGGAGCTCGCTATTGAAGCGCCTCAATACTTCCTCCGGCAATCCTCCGTGCCGATTTAACGTGCTGGCGTCCAAAGTGGGCGTACCCGCCTGCGCGCCAAACCCAAGTGTAGGTTCCGGTCGATATAAATTCTGCCAAGTGCCCGCAGCGACGATAAATACCTTCGTCGTGAACAAATCTTCCAAGGCGGAGGCATAGCGCAGGTGCTCGGGCAAGGTCTTCATGAATTCGGGCTTCGCCGCGAGTGAGGCCCAGGACAATCGGCGGTCCAGGAGCGTCCATAGATCCGAACGGATGCTGATATCCCAACTACTGGGTGCGGTCGAGCCGAGGGCGAACTTGTCGAGTTCATCAATAAAGAGCACCAATCTCGAGCGCCTGGAATTCGCCGCCAACTGGAGAATGGTGTGGATGGTCGGAGGGCCTTCGGTCGCACCTGTAACAATCCAACAGCCGTGGGTGAGGTGAAGGAATTCAGCATGAAGCTCTTCCGCGACGCTACTGACCAGAGAAGTCTTACCGCTGCCTGTGGGGCCCGTGATGAGGGCATTGGTCTGGATAGGAATCCCATGCGCTGCGGCGGGAGGAGGGTTGAAGAACAGATCGGCAAGTGCCCTGAGGTTCGCGGCGCACCTCCGCTGGGTTTGCGACAAGCGCATATTGCGGTTGCTGCGGCGTGAGCGAGGCGGCGGCATCGCCACCGGAACTACCGGAGGAACGGGCAGGACCGGTGGCGACGACAACGGTGCATTCGTGATGGATGCCGGCGGGGGCGGGGCTCCGGCAGGCGCAGTGGCCGGAGTCGGAGGCTTTGGGCGGGGTGCCTTGCGCCAAGAACCAAGGATTTCGAGGCAGTAGCATTCGAGCTTTTGCGCATTCATGAAGAACCCCAACCGGAGCAGGTGGTACCGCGCCCGCCGGTACAGTTTCGCTCCAGTTCGGTAATTGGCGTGAGCTCGCTGACCGTTCTGCAGGGTCAGCCTCACCGCCTCGACCAAGGCCTCAGGGGAAGAGCAATCCTCCGGGAAGAACCCTTGGGGGTTGTCAGGCTTGGCCAACTCTATGAAGAGCAGAACATTGGGGAACTCACCAGGGTTTGCGGACAAAAGGGCGTGCAAGCGCCGGCAAGAAGAGGAGAAGGCTTGGTGTTTCACGGCTTTTGACAGATCAGACAAAGTTGGCGTTCGCAAGAAGAATCTTCTCGCCTTTGCTGTTTTTTGCTTGCGCTATCAATTCGCCCTATGGCTGAGACACACCTCGTAGAGACACCCGCCGACCAACTTCCTACGGCTGCAGACTGGAT
>CAJCBL010000265.1 GCA_903960515.1 uncultured Verrucomicrobiota bacterium | reverse complement strand
TGTTTCCTAGGAGCGTGCTTGCACGCGATTCAGAGCGCAGATCGCGTGCAAGCACGCTCCTACAGCGGACAAGGTCGTGCACTGCCAGAGCGCAAAGCGGTACGATTGCATGGTTACGGCGGAGACCGGAGGGATGCTCATTACTCGCCTACCTGTGCGTGGCCGCACGCAGTCAGGCTGCGCACTACCGCTATTTCCTTTCGAGTTCTGCGTTCATCATCGCTCTGCGTTAGCGAAGTACCGCGCCGGCCCTCGACCACCGGTATCACCGGATCGAGCAACCTTCGCAGGACAATATAGCAGAGCGGAACCATCGTCGAACTGCATGCTCACGGCTTTGGGCGCACGCTGCTGGCGTGCCCAGCCGCGGCTCGGGCCGCTGGCAGCCCGCCTACCGACCCCCTCATGCAGCTCAGAATAGCTCCGGATGCTATCGTTCACGGCCGCGAACGATAGCATCCGAGAGCTATCCGGCTCCTCCCGAACGGCCGGTATGACCTTCAAACCTGGAAATTCGCCCAGCTGTGAAATACCGGGTTCACACGGAGATCCTCACTGCCAAGCACGCGAGCCGGCGGCCCTGCCCGCTGGCCACCAGATCGCAGCGAACGGTGTGTCGCGTTATATAGTCACGGCGAAGAACCTGCCTCCCGAAGCGACGACAACTATTCTCGGCACTCGCCACTAGGGGCAGCGCCAGGCACAGGCGCATCGCGCCTCTCCAACTGCGGCCATTTTTGAAAGATGGACCAACCAGCCCAAACCACGCTTGCCAGCCCACCCGCGCTTACCGACGATGCGGTCTTCGCACGTTTCACTATGCCCACCGATAGCCTGAGCAAGTATTGGTTGCACAACTGGAGCCCGTTTCTGTGGGAGTTTTCCCCGGGGATGGGCATCCGCTTCTATGGGCTGGCGTATCTGCTGGGCTTCGTCATCGCCGGCTGGCTACTGGGCCGCTACACCCGAGCGGGCCGCTCTCCGCTGAACAAGGACCAGAATGCGGATCTGCTGGTGGCTCTCGTGCTCGGTGTGCTGGTGGGCGGCCGCGCTGGATACTTTCTGCTCTATACCCCCGAGGTGCTCCGCGACCAACCGCTCGCCTTTTTCCGGGTATGGGAAGGCGGCATGGCCAGCCACGGCGGTTTTGCCGGCGTGCTGGTGGCCCTCCTCTGGTTTGCCCACCGCTCGAAGACCGATCCTTGGCGGCTCGCCGATCTGGTCGCCACCATTACCCCACCGGGTCTGCTGCTGGGCCGCATCGCCAATTTCATCAACGGCGAGCTCTGGGGCAACACTACCGACGTGCCTTGGGCGGTACGTTTCCCGCTGAGCGTCCCGCCCGGTACCTTGCCCGAGCGTATCCTGCCGCGCCACCCATCGCAGCTCTACGAAGCCGGATTGGAGGGCCTGCTGCTGCTCGTCTACCTGCAACTGCGATTCTGGTACAGCCGCACCGCCCGGGAGCGCCCAGGCCAGATCGCCGGCGAATGCCTCGTGCTCTACTCCTTGGCTCGGGTCTTCTGCGAGCAGTTCCGCAAGCCCGACGCCGCTCTCATCGCCGGGATGAGCCGAGGTGCTTTCTATTCGCTCTTCCTCCTGCTGGCAGGCGTGGCCGCCATCCTCTGGGCCCGGCTGCGCGCACCGGCCCCGCCTCAGCCCTGACCATTCAGCCGAGAGCCCAGAGCGGGGCCTGAGCACCGAGTAAGCACTCGGAAGCACGCCTGCTTCTGAGCCGAACACTGGTGGTTCGGCTCTCGCCGCTCGCCTCAGGTCTGCATCGTCACGGCTTAGCCGTGACCATGAAATCGTAACGCGTTGCGCTCTGGCAGGGCAGGAACTCCGTGGTCCGCCGCAGGAGCGTGGTTGCACGCGATCTGCGCTCTCAATCGCGTGCAAGCACGCTCCTACGACCGAATGGTCACGGCCAAAGCGAACACCCCGGCGCGGCTCACAGCGATGGCCTGCATCTGGCCGCCGCGGGGCGATCCGGTGATAGCCGCGCCAGTCGCCTATCCGCAATCCGGATTCCGGATTCCTCATTCCGAAACCCGAAATCCGCAATCCGCATTAAGCAATCCGCACTTCCCCTCACTGCTTCGGGCAGCGCCGCAGGCCCATGTCGATCTTCATGATGTGGGTGCTGAGCCATGCAACCAGCTCGCCATGCACCCGTGTAGCCACCAAGGCACTCGCACCGGGTTTGGCCAAGCTCTCCTTGGCCTTGGCAAAGGTCTCGCGGAACTGCGCGTGCGCAGTGATGTTGGCCGCCAGAGTGGGACATTGCATGCGGTGCATGCACGTCTCCTCTCGGGCGAAATGCTCGTTGGCGTAGCGCTCGAGGAAGGCGAGCACGGCCGGAATGCTCTCCGAGCCTTTGCCGGTCTTGATCAACTCCTCCAGTTTGTTGAGGCCCTCGACGAGCCGCTTGTGGTCGTTGTCGACCTCGGCGACACCGGTGTCGAATTCAGGTTTCCAGTTCAGCATAGGTATGGGGGGAAAGATTCTGTTCGGACGGGCTTTAGGCTTCAGTGTCCACCCGCCGATGACGCGGGGTTTACCGGCCGGGGTATCCACAACCGCACCTGAGTGCCTACACCCGGGGCCGAGGCGATCCAGAAGCGACCGCCAAACTGTTTGGTGACAAGAAACGCCTTGGTGAGCCCGAAACCGCCGCCGAGCGTACGCACATCGCCCACATTGCTGGCCCGCTTCCCGAAACTCACCACCTTCTCGATCTCACCGGGCGGGATACCTCGGCCGTCGTCGCGCACCACAAAGCGGATAGCCTCAACGTCCTCGAAAAATGCTGCGGTGATGTGCCCGCCGGGGGCGGTGTACTTGCGGGCATTGGCGATAAGGTCCCGCATCACGTCCTGCAACACGGGCGGCATGCTCAAGTGCTGGCCAGCGAGCCCCTCGATCTTGAAATCCACATAGTAGTCGGAGGCCTCCTGCCGGGCGGCGTTGTAGAGAATTCGGTAGCGCCCTTTGCTGTTCTTCTCGATGGCGGAGAATACCGCCGCAAAGCCCCCTCGCAGTTGCTCCACATCGAACTCCTCCCACCGCTCCGGTGTGCCGGCGCGGGCCAGCAACTCCCTCGCTCGAACCCTCAGGATCGCGAATACGGAACGTAGATTTGCCGCCGTAGTGGCTGCATCGGAACCAGGACAATTCGGCCATCCGGTCAGCCCGGCCAGTTCCTGCTCCACCATGTGCTCGAGGTCCTGCACCCTCGCCGCCTGCGCCAAGGCCTGCTCGTGATTGCTCAGCGCGCCCACCACCGCCATGCAGGCGTCCAGACTTCGGCCAAAGCGACGGTCGTCGTCGGCCACATTGAGGCCGAGCATCACCAACTCGGCGTGGAGCACGTTGATCACGTTTACCACACTGTGAAAATCCAGCAGCGATTGCTCACCGGGACTGAGTGGCGGAATTTGGGTGATCTCAAGCTCGGTCATCACGGGAGGCAGTAGTTGGGGGGCGGGCAGGAACGGCCGCATCTGCTGGGGGCACAGAGGACCGACCTGCCACCCTATCGGCACAGTGGACATCGACTTGAGCCCCGCCAGCACCAAGCCCGGCCCTTTCTCCTCAAGCTGGCCCCCCTTGGCGGGACCCACGCTATCGCGCAGCGTTCGGGAAATTTCCGCATGCTAAGCCCCGCAACCATGGATTCGGGGCGGGACATGCACGCGATCCAGAGCGCAGACCAAGGTGTATACACGCCCAATCGAGCACTCGGAACCAGCGAGTTAGACGGCATCGTGGCTCTGATCTATTCTCTACCCCTGGTGATCTCGACCCACCGCTCAGCGGCAGGCCGCTCACGCCGACACGGTACGGACGCAAGGCCCTCCCCCTCATTTTCGGGCTGAGCCCTGACCATGCAATCCGCTTGTAGGGTCGGACCATGTGTCCGTACCGGTTCGATCACAGACGGTGCGGCGGGCCCAACGAAGAATGAGGAGTGCAGGCGGCAGAGTGCCGAACCCGGAAGGCGGAGACCGGAGGGATACTCACTACTCGCTACTCACAACTTCTATTCGAGTTCCGCGTTCATCATCGCTCTGCGTTAGCGAAGCGCCGCGCCACCCCGACACCACCGCTGGAGGCCAGATCAGATTGATAAAACCATCGGCCTGCATGGTTACGGCTGAGTCTACTGAGCCGTACCTTGCAACCGTTCCGCGATGCGCTCTGGCAGTGTCCGGACTCCAGTGTCCGCCGTAGGAGCGTGCTTGCACGCGATC
>CAJCBL010000264.1 GCA_903960515.1 uncultured Verrucomicrobiota bacterium | reverse complement strand
GGAGCATCGGGGTCTGTCGGTCGAGATTGAAGAAGCGGGCGGCCATGGCCTATTAAAATACCGCATGACGTTGCCTGTCAACAAAATATGCAACTATTTTGAACAAAACTCGAAGTCCGACAGGCTGCTAGGCCGTAGCTGGGCGACAAAGTCGTTCGGCGCCTCGGCATGAGAGCCGAGGCCAACCGGTACCGACCCCGGGGTCCGATCGTGTCGATCGGACCGAAGCACTGTCACTTCGCCCAGGTGTCTTTAAGCGTGATCGTGCGGTTGAATATCGGCTGGGCGCCGGGCGCGGAGTCCTCGGGGTCGACAGCGAAATAGCCCAGGCGCTCGAACTGGAAACGCTGCTCCTTGGTCGCGGTGGCCAGCGAGGGCTCGAGCTTGGCGGTGATCACCTTGAGCGAGTTCGGGTTGAGCGCCTGCTTGTAGTCCTCCACCCCGGCCGGCTCCGGCACTGCGAAGAGGCGGTCGTAGAGGCGCACCTCGGCGTCGAGCGCATGGGAGGCGCTCACCCAGTGGATGGTCCCCTTGACCTTCTTGGCTGTGTTGGTGCCGCCGGCACGGGTGTCCAGATCGGCAGTGCAGCGCAGCTCCACGAGGTTGCCGGCCGCATCCTTCACCACCTCGTCGCACTTGATGATGCAGGCGTACTTGAGGCGCACCTCGCCGCCGGGCTTGAGGCGGAAATACTTCGGCGGCGGCACCTCGGCGAAGTCCTCGCGCTCGATGAAGACCTCGCGGGTGAAGGGCACCTTGCGCGTGGTGGGCGTCTCGTCTTGCGGGTTGTCCACGGCCTCCACCTCGATGACCTCGCCGGCGGGGATGTTGGTGAGCACGAGCTTGATCGGGTCGAGCACGGCGAGGCGCCGCAGCGCCTTCGTATTGAGATCGTTGCGCACGGCGTGCTCGAAGAGCGCGTAGTCGGTCACGCTGTTGAACTTTGTCACGCCCACGCCGGTCACGAAGGCGCGCAGCGCGCTGGCGGGTATGCCGCGACGGCGGATACCGCTGATGGTGGGCATGCGGGGGTCGTCCCAGCCGGTGACCACCTTCTCGTTGACGAGCTGAATGAGCCGGCGCTTGGAGACCAGGGTGTACCCGGGAATCAGCTTCGCGAACTCGTACTGGTGGGGGAGCGGGCGGGGGAGCTCGAGGGCCTCCAGGAGCCAATCGTAGAGGGGGCGGTGCACCTCGAACTCAAGGGTGCAGACGCTGTGGGTGATGCCCTCGATGTAGTCGCTCAGGCAGTGCGCGTAGTCGTAGAGCGGGTAGACGCACCACTTGGTGCCGGTGTGGTGGTGGGCGGTGTGGCGGATGCGGTAGAGCAGCGGGTCGCGTAGCCAGACGTTGGGCGCGGCCATGTCGATCTTGGCGCGCAGGGTGCGGGTGCCATCGGGGAACTCGCCGGCGCGCATGCGCTCGAAGAGGTCGAGGTTCTCGGCGACGGGGCGGCTGCGGAAGGGCGACTCGCGGCCGGGCTTGTCGGGCGCTCCGCGGTATTCCTCGGTCTCCTTGGGGGAAAGGTCGCAGATGTAGGCCTTGCCGGAGCGGATGAGCTGCAGGGCGTATTCGTAGAGTTGGTCGAAGTAGTCGGAGGCGAAGAAGGGTTCGACGCTGGGGGCGTGCGGGTGGCCGATGGTGGAGGGATCCACGGCGCCGCTGAAAAAGTCGGCCTTGCCGCCCACGGTCTGGGTGATGGGGGTGGCGCCCTTCGCTTTGAAGCCCAGGCAGTGGTCGGCCCAGCCGGCGATGAGCCATTGGACGTCCTCGATGATGGACTCCACGTACTCGACTTCCTCCTTCGCAGGGTTGGTGTCGTCCATGCGCAGGTTGCACTGGCCGCCGTTTTCGCGGGCGATGCCGAAGTTCAGGCAGATCGATTTCGCGTGGCCGATGTGCAGGTAGCCGTTGGGCTCCGGCGGGAAGCGCGTGACGATCTTGGGATAGCGATTTTCCGCGACGTGGGTTGCAACGATGTCGCGGATGAAATCGGTCGGGGCTGGTGTGGCGCCAGCGGAGGTCGGCTCGGTCATAAAGCGAAAGAATGCAAAGGGGCGGCGGCGCGTGGCAATGCCGCAGTTGCACAGTGGCCAACGCGGTGGGCCGCGGGGCGGCGCGTGCCTGTCCACCTCTGCGAGCACTGGAGCAAGCCCGACCCCGATCCGCCGGCAGGGGCGCTGGCCGCCCGAGGTTTGG
The DNA here is from genome assembly GCA_903960515.1 of uncultured Verrucomicrobiota bacterium. Taxonomy (GTDB): domain Bacteria; phylum Verrucomicrobiota; class Verrucomicrobiia; order Opitutales; family Opitutaceae; genus CAJCBL01. Next base: position 16,550 of record CAJCBL010000264.1, on the reverse strand, counting down.
GGCCGCCTTGCTCGGCAAAACCGGGCAAGCGTCACCCGACTTCGGACGCGCCACCGAATGGTTACGGCCTGGGTGTGTGCTCGTGGTGGTGGCGACCCGCGTCGAAAGCCCCAATTGCGGCCTGACATTGGCGGCGAAGGCGGCCTAGGCTGGGCGGGTTCGCGAAACCCCGCCGGCAGCCTACCAACAATGTACCTGAACATCATCCAGATTGCGGAGTCGTTTGGCGTGGCGGAGGAGGTCGTTGAGCGCTGGGTGCGCATCGACGGGCTGCCCTTCACTCCCGACCGCGACCGGATGCTCTTCGACCGCACGCAGGTGGCCAACTGGGCGGCGGCGCGCGGTCTCGCGGCCCAGGCCGGTTTCCTCGCTCCCACTGCATCGAGTGTGGCGGCCGGCGGCGGAGTGGCGGCCCTGCTGCACGCCGGGAAGATCTGGCGCGATGTGCCGGCCCACGGCGTGGCCGGTGTATTCGAGCAGGTGGTGAATGCCCTGCCGGGGGCTACCCCTCCGATCCGCGCGCTGGTGGCGCAACGCCTCCGCGCCCCTGGCGGGGTGGTCATCGCCCCCGTGGGCGGCGGGTTCGCGCTGCCCCACCCGAGTGCGAGGCTGGCTCTGGGGCGCGACTCGGGCACCGTAGCCCTGCTGATGCTGAGCGAGCCGCTCGTTTTGCCCGAGCCGCCGCCCGACGATGTACCGGTCACCCGGCTACTCTTCTTCATCGCGCCTTCGCCGCGCGCGCATCTGGATCTGCTGGGGCGGCTGAGCCGCCTGCTCAGCCGCGGGGTGTTGCGCGAGCTGGTGGCGCAGGCCGCACCCGACGACGAGATCTTCAAGGCGGTTGCAGCGGCCGAGGCCGCCGCAGCCGCTCGTGCCGGAGGCGTCGCAAAGACGTGACGACGCCGGGGCGCCATTTCCTCGATGGCTCCGTTGTAGCCGGAGCGGGCTTGCACGCGATCCGTAGGTGGGAATCCCTGCCTCGGTGGGATCGCGTGCAAGCACGCCCCGGCTACGCGGCAGGCCCTCGGGACGGCGGCAGCGCCAGTGGCTCGGCAACGGTTGCGCTGGGGAAGGAGGCTGCTCTGTGATCGTAGGCCCGCTGCTCTCGGTCGCGGCCCTCGCTCTGGTCGCGGGCATGGTGGGCGGCCTGCGCCGGCCGCGGCTGTGGCTGGCGCTCACGCTTGTCGCCTCGGCGGCGTTGCTCGCGGCGGCGGGGGTGGTGCTCTGCGGTGCGGCCGGTTTCGCGGGGGCACCTCGGGCTGAGCTCTCCGATGTCACCTCGGCGCAATGGCTTTTGGGGGATCGCTGGGAGTGGCGGGGCGAGTTTCGTATCGGAGGAGAGAGGCCGCACATGTTGCTGGATGCGGTGAGCGCGCTCTTCCTGGCTTTGCTGGCGGTGCTCGGCGGGGCCGGCGCTGCCTACTCCCACGGATACTGGAGCGATGCCGACCATCCGGAGTCGGCCGGGGCGGGGCGGCTGTGGTGGAGCGCGATGGTGTTGATGATGGGCCTGGTGCTGGTCTCGGCCAACGGCCTGTATTTTCTTTTCGGGTGGGAGCTGTTCACTCTCGCTGCGTATTTCCTGGTCACGCTCGGTAATCACCGCCGCCAGGTGCGCGCCGCCGGCTGGCTCTACCTCGCGGCCTCGCATGTGGGCACGCTCTGTCTTTTCGCTTTCTTTGTGCTGCTGGCGGAGCGCACTGGTAGTTGGGAATTGGGACCGTTTTTGCGAGGCCATGCCGGGCTGGCGCCCTTGTTCTGGCTGGCGCTGGCGGGCTTCGGGGTGAAGGCCGGCATGTTCCCGCTGCATGTCTGGCTGCCTTCCGCACACGCCAACGCGCCCAGCCATGTCTCGGCGATGCTTTCGGGCATGGCGCTCAAGCTGGGTATCTACGGGCTGGTGCGCTTCAGCGGCTGGCTGCCCCTGCCGGCGCAGGCGGGCTGGGTGGTGATCGGGCTGGGCGCACTCGGCGCGCTGTTTGGTATCGCCTTCGCCTTTGCGCAGAACGACCTCAAGCGCCTGCTGGCCTACTGCTCGGTGGAGAACATCGGCGTCATCCTCATCGGTCTGGGGGCGGCGGTGCTGGCAGTGACCCATGGCGACGCCCCCTGGGGGCGCCTGGCGCTGGCCGGGGCGCTGCTGCATGTGTGGAACCACGGCCTGTTCAAGGCGCTGCTCTTCTTAGGCGCCGGCTCGGTGCACCACGCCACGGGGACGCGCGAGCTCAGCCGGCTGGGCGGGCTGTGGCGCAAGATGCCGTGGACGGCCGGGCTGTTTGCCCTCGGCGCGGTGGCGGTGGCGGGGTTGCCCCCGCTCAACGGTTTTGTGAGCGAATGGCTGGTGTATCTCGGACTCTTCGACGCGGGCGTGGCCCGCGGGCCGGTGGCTTGGGCTGCGATGCCGGTGGCCATCGTGCTGGGGATGGCGGGGGCGCTGGCGCTGGCGAGCTTCGCCAAGGCCGGCGCGCTGGTCTTCTGCGGGGCGCCGCGCACCCAGCGGGCGGCGCACGCCCATGAATCAGGGGCCTGGATGCTCGGCCCGATGACGGCGCTTGCCGGGCTGTGCGTGGCGATCGGGCTCGCCCCGGCCCTGTTATGGCCGGTGCTGGCGCGGGTTGCGGCCGCGTGGAATCCGGCCTGGGCGGTCGGTGTCGAGGCACCGGCGCCGCTTGGCACGCTGGGCGGGGTGCATGTGGCGCTCGCCCTGCTGGCGCTGGCGGCGGCGGCGGGTTTGTGGCGGCGTGCTCTCAACAACGGCCTGCGCCGCGGGCTGACTTGGGACTGCGGTTACGCGGTGCCCACGGGCCGAATGCAGTACACCGGCGGCTCGTTTGCCGGGCTAGTGGCGGGGTGGTTTGCCTGGCTGCTGCAGACCGAGCGTTCGCTGCACCGGCCGCGCGGGCTGATGCCGGAGCGGGCGCACCGGGTGGAACGTATCCCCGAGACGGTGCTGGAGCGGCTGATCGGCCCGGTGGCGGCGCTCGTGTTGCGGGCCTCCAGCGCGGTGCGCCGGCTGCAGCAGGGGCGGTTGCAATCCTATATCCTCTATCTGGTGGCGGGCTTGGCCGCGCTTGGGTTGATGGTCTTCCTGGGGGGGACGCCATGAAGACGGAAACCTTGTTTCCCAGGGCGAAACCCGAGGCAGGTACGGTATCCGGCCGGACCCTCTGCCTGGTCGCGGCCGCCGGCGGGTATGGCGGAAGCCCGGTGCGAGACTGGGCCTGCTCGCAAGCGTGCGGGCGTGGCCCAAGCGGAAACCGCGGTGGATTTTCCCGATGATGCTCACCCTTCTCGATTTCATTCTGCGGCTCGCGCTGTGGCTGGTGCTGGCCCCGCTGCTGCCGGGCCTCATCAACAAGGTGAAGGCCTGGGTCGCCGGGCGGCGCGGGCCGCCGGTGTTGCAACTCTACTACGACCTGGCCCGGCTGTGGCGAAAGAGCGTGGTGCTGAGCACGCTGGCATCGCCCGGCTTCATTCTGGCTCCGGCAGTGGCCTGGGTGGCCCTGGTGGGCGCGGCGCTGCTGCTGCCCCTGGGACCGGCCGGCACGGCGTTGGGCTTTCGTGGCGACGTGTTGCTGATGATCTACCTGCTGGCGCTGGCGCGCTTCTGCACGGTGTGGGCGGCGCTGGAGACGGGGTCGGCCTTCGAGGGGATGGGCTCGGTGCGCGAGGTGAGCTATGCGGTGCTCACCGAGGCGGCGATCATCGCAGCGGTGCTCTCGCTGTGTGTGAACACTGGAGGCCTTTCGCTGGGTGCGATCCTCGCCCCCTCGGCCGGGGCCGGTGCGGCGCTGCTGGCGGGGGGCTTGTTCACCGTGCTGCTGGCGGAGAACTGCCGCGTGCCGTTCGACGATCCCAACACGCACCTGGAGCTCACCATGGTCCACGAGGCTATGATACTAGACCACAGCGGCCCGCCGCTGGCGGCGATCCTCCACGGCGCATCCGTGAAACTGATGCTCTTCTCCGTGCTGCTGGTGCAGGCGGTGGTGCCACTGGGAGACCTTGCCCCGCTCGCGGCCTACGGGGCGCTCGCCGGCGGGGTGCTGGTGGTGGTGGTCGGTGTCGGCTTGGTGGAGTCGCTGCTGGCGCGCTTCGCCTTCCGGCAGGTGCCGTTCCTGCTCACCTTGGCGTTTCTTCTCTGCCTGTTCGCATTGCTCGTGGCGTGGAAGGGCGGTGCGGCATGAGGGCCCCGAGAGAAATGCGGATTCCGGAATGCGGATTGCGGATTGGGCGGCAGACGACGGATACCGCATATTCGCGGACGAGCCGACTGGGCTCGTCTACTCACCACCCGCTATCTTCTACCCGCTACTCACTACCCGCTACTCGCTACTTCTGCCCCCAATGACCGGCACCCTCAATCTCCTCATCGGCCTGTCGATGGGCCTCAACCTGATGGCGCTGGGCAGCAGCCGTATCCCGTCGCTCATACGCGCGATGTCCGTGCAGGGCGTGGTGCTGGGTATCATGCCGCTGCTGATGGAGCACCATATCGTCTGGCCGGTGGCCCTGGTGGCGCTGGCCACCGTGGCGGTGAAAGGCGCGATCATCCCGCGCTTGCTCCAGCGGGCGATGAGGGCGGCCAACATAGACCGCGACATGGAGCCGCTCATCGGTTTCATCCCGTCGCTGCTGCTGGGGGCCGGCGGCACGATCGTGGCGATGGCGCTGGCCCGTTCGCTGCCCTTGCTTCCCGAACACGCCGGCTCGCTGCTGGTGCCCGGCGCGCTGGCCTCTGTGCTCACGGGCTTCGTACTGCTCATCGGCCGCACCAAGGCGATATCCCAGGTGTGCGGTTACCTGATCCTGGAAAACGGCATCTACCTCTTCGGCCTTCTGCTCATCCACGCCACCCCTCTGCTGGTCGAGGCCGGCATCCTGCTGGACCTGACGGTGGGCGTGTTTGTCATCGGCATCATCGTAGACCACATCCAGCGCGCGTTCGATTCGCTGGACACCAGCAAGCTCACCGTGCTCAGGGAATGAAAACACTCCGCCCCCAGCCTCGAGGTGCTCTGTTCGTGGAGGCGCGGCTTCCGCGCCGGGCGGAGCCGCCCCGCCTCCTTCACAACCCAAGCGGTCTTTTGCGATGAACGCCCTTATCGCCCTCCTGTCACGAATTCCCTTGGACCTGCTGCTGGTGGCCCTGCCCCTGGCCGGCGCCGCGCTGGCGGCGGTGTGGCGGAGCAACCGCACCCGGCCCTGGCTGCTGCCGGTGGTGGGGGCGGGGCACGCCGTGCTCTCGCTTTGGCTGCTGTTTGTGCCGCCGCCCATCGCGGCCGGCGCCTGGTTTGCCTTTGATCCGATCGCCCGGGCAGTGCTGCCGGCGGTGTCGCTGCTGTTCCTGCTCTGCGCGTTGTACGGAGTGTCCTATTTGCGGGTGCGCGCGGAACGGGCCAACCGGGTGTTCGTGGCCCTGCTGCTGGCGGTGCTGGGCCTGCTCAGCGCCGGGCACATGGCGGGCCACCTGGGCTTGCTGTGGATCGCCACCGAGGGGGTGACACTGGCGGCGCTGCCGCTGCTGCATTTCAGCGACACCCCGCGCGCCTACGAGGCCACCTGGAAGTATCTGCTTGTAGGTGGCACCGGTATCGCGCTTTCGCTGCTGGGCTCGTTCTGCCTGGGCTATGCCTCGCTCTATGGCGGAGGCGATGGCGCCGGCGATCTCACTTTCACCGCGCTCATAGCGAAGGGCGCGGTGCTCAGCCGCCCCTGGGTGCTCACGGCCTGGGTGTTGTTGCTTGTCGGGTATGGCACGAAGATGGGGCTGGCCCCCATGCATACCTGGAAACCGGATGCTTACGGCGAGGCGCCGGGCATCGTAGGGGCGATCCTGGCTGGAGGCGTAACCACGGTGGCGTTCACCGCGATCCTTCGTGTCCGCGCAGTGGTGGCGGCGGCGGGGGCGGGCCCCATCGCCGACCGCACCCTCATCGCGATCGGGCTGTTTTCGCTGGTGGTGGCTGCGCTGTTCCTCCTGGGAACGCGGGACTTCAAGCGCATGCTGGCCTACTCGAGCGTGGAGCACATGGGTATCCTCGCGCTGGCTGCGGGGCTAGGGGCTCCGGGGCTGTGGGCGGCGCTCTTCCATGTGTGGGGCAACAGTGTCACCAAGGGCGCGCTCTTCCTGAGCGCGGGCAACATCCGGCGTGCTGCGGGCGCGCGTACGATGGACGAGGTGGGTGGCATGGCCATGCTTACCCCGGTGTCGGCGGCGATCTTTGTCGCCGGCATGTTCGCGGTAACGGCGCTGCCGCCCTTCGGGCCGTTCTTCAGCGAGCTGCTGATCCTGCGGGCCACCTTCCACACCGGGCACGGTCTGGCCGGCGCGCTGTTTCTGGGCTGCCTGCTCTTTGCCTTCTTCGGGCTCACCCGCGTGGTCTTCGCCATCGTGGATGGGCGGCCGCGGGTGGCCACCAAGGTCGCGGGCCGGCGCTTTTCGGAGACCTCCGGCGTGATCGTGCCGCCACTGATACTGCTCGGCCTTTCGCTTTGGCTTGGCCTCGCTCTTCCGGACGTGCTGCGCGACTCGTGGACCGCCGCCGTGGCGCAACTTTATCCCGCGCCATGAAAACCAAAACAGTAGCGAGTCGCGAGGAGCGGGTAGCGAGTAGGGGAAGCGTGCTGTTACGGCGGACACCGGTCGCCGAATTCTCCTTCGCACGCTTCCGGACAACCAATTCTTAGGATGAACTCCACCGATACCTTTGCCCAGTTGGCCAATGGAACAGCCCTGCCGTGGGCGGAGGTGCCGGCGTGGCCTGTGGCCGAGTTCGTGCAGGTAACCGCATCCGCGCTTGAGCGCGGCGGGCGGCTCTGTGCGTGGTTCGGCGTGGCCGAGCCGGCGGCTGGGCCGGCTCTGGGGCGGGCCCAAGCGCCCGCCGCGGGCAGCGCACTGGGGCAGGGCGCGATCTGCCTGGTGGCCGTGGTGGCTTTCGACGCCGAGAACATCCTCTCCGTAGGCCGCAGCGAGCCGTTCGCCGGCAAGTATCCGGCACTCACTCCGCTCAACCACCAGGCGCATCTCTTCGAGCGCGAGGTGTGGGAGCAGTATGGAGTCGAGCCCGAGGGGCATCCCTGGCTCAAGCCCGTGCGGCGCACCGCCGGCACCGCGCCCGCGGTGGGCGAGTTCTTCCGGGTAGACGGCGCGGAAATCCACGAGGTCGCCGTGGGGCCGGTACACGCCGGCATCATCGAGCCCGGGCATTTCCGTTTCCAGTGCGCCGGCGAAGAGGTGATCCACCTCGAGATCGCCCTCGGCTACCAACACCGGGGAGTGGAGACGGCGCTGGCCGGCGGGCCGCACCGCGCGACCTGCTCGCAGATGGAAACGGTGGCCGGCGATACCACCATCGCCCATGCCACCGCCTACGCGACCGTGCTGGAAACCCTCGGCGGCGGCGAGGCTCCGTTGCGCGCCCAGTGGCTGCGCTCCATCGCGCTCGAACTCGAACGCCTCGCCAACCACACCGGCGATCTAGGCGCGCTGGCCAACGACGTGGCCTTCCTGCCCACTTCCTCGTCGTGCGGAAAAATCCGTGGCGACTTTCTCAACCTCACCGCGCTGCTCTGCGGCAACCGCTTCGGTCGCGGACTCGTGCGCCCCGGCGGCTGCGGACACGACCTCGAGCCGGCCCGCATCGCCCAGGCGCTCGAACGTCTCGCCGCCGCGCTGGCCGAAGTGGAGACGGCGGCGACTTGGCTTTGGGATGCGGCCTCGGTGCGGGCACGTTTCGAAAACGTGGGTACGGTTTACGCCTCGCAGGCTGCAGAGATCGGTTTGGTGGGCCCGGCGGCGCGCGCCAGCGGCGTGGTGCGCGACGTGCGCTACGACCATCCGGCAGGCTGGCATCGTTTCGCGCAGGCGCCGGTGGCGGTGTGGTCGGGAGGCGACGTGCTGGCCCGGGCGCGTGTCCGCTGGCTGGAGATCCAGCGCTCGGGGCAGTTTCTGCGCGAGCAGCTCGCCTCGCCGCCGGAGGGCGCTGTACGCGAGGAACTCCTGCCCGCTGCGCCCGACACGCTGGCGGTGACGCTGGTGGAGGGTTGGCGCGGGGAAGTTTGCCATGTGGCGCTCACCGACGAAGCCGGGCGTTTCCGTAACTACAAAGTGGTGGATCCATCCTTCCACAACTGGACGGGGCTGGCGCTGGCGCTGAGGGGGCAGGCGATCTCCGATTTCCCGATCTGCAACAAGAGTTTCAATCTCTCCTACTGCGGCTTCGACCTGTGAGGAGAGGGCGTTTAGTCTGTCTACCGAGAACACGAAAAGGGGGCATCGACATGAAGAAAAAGGCGAAACAGGGGTCGGACGGGTATGACATGTCGGACTTGTCTGACCATTTTCTGGCCCCCCCCAAACCCGGAGGAATTACCATGAGCGATCCCGACGGAGTCCTGTTGCCGCACGGCGGTTACGAGCACCTGCGCAGCTACAAGGTGGCGGAGGCAGTTTATGATGCCACCGTGGTCTTTTGTGACCGTTTCATCGACAAGCGTTCGTGTACCCACGACCAGATGGTGCAGGCCGCACGCAGCGGCGTGCGCAATATCAGCGAGGGCAGCGGTGCGGCGGCCACCTCGCGGAAGAGCGAAATGCTGCTCACCAATGTAGCCCGCGCTAGCCTCAACGATGAGCTGCTCAAAGACTACAAAAGCTTTCTGATCCAGCGCGGGCTGCGGGTATGGAACAAGGATTCCACTGAAGCGCTCGCCATGCGGGAGCGACTGAAGCACGACGTAGTCACCGACCTGCCACCGGCGCACCCCGGCAAGGTGCGGCTCACCGGGCTGGCTGGGCTTGCAGATTTCGTGGGAAAAGCGGAGCCCGAATTGGCGGCCAACGCGATGCTTTGCGCGGTGAACCAGGCTGCCTACTTGCTGAAGTGCCAACTGGAAAGCCTGGGCCGGGTGTTTGTGGAAAAAGGCGGGTTCGCGGAGCACCTGCACAACGTGCGAGTGGAGAAGATGGAGGCTGATAGGGCTGATGTGTCGGACAGGTCCGACAAGTCGGACGTGTCTGACCGCCCAGCTGCCCCAACATGCCCTGCCTGCGGAAAACCTATGCGCCGGCGTATAGCCGGAAAAGGCCCACACAAGGGCCAGGCCTTCTGGGGCTGCTCCGGCTATCCCGATTGCCGGGAAACCCGGGAGATGCCGGACGGGTCGGACAGGTCAGACCTGTCAGACCTGTCCGACCACCAATCATAAGCTAACCCTCCCCCATGTTTGTCTTCGATACCATCACCCACCGGCTCAAACGCGGCTGCGAGACCATGGCTTATCCCAACGGCCCGGCGCCGGCACTGCCCGACCGCCACGGAGGAGCACTGCGAGTGGAGGCAGCCAAGTGCGCCGACGGTTGCACGGCGTGTATCGCCGTGTGCCCCACCGGGGCGATTGCCCACCCGAGCGGCAAACCGGTGGCGCTCGATCTGGGGCGCTGCCTTTTCTGCTCGGAGTGCGTGGTTGCGTGTCCAAATCACGCGATCGTGCAGACTCGCGACCACCGCATGGCGGTGCGGCGTCGCGGCGATCTGGTGCTCGGGGGCAGGGGGCAGGAGGAGCTTCGTCTGGCTGATGCGCTGGGCGACGAGTTGCGCGGGTTGCTGGGCCGTTCGCTGCGGCTGCGCCAGGTGAGCGCCGGCGGCTGCGGCGCCTGCGAGGCGGACACTAATGTGCTGGGCACCATCGGCTGGGATCTCTCTCGCTTCGGAATCCAGTTCGTGGCGTCTCCGCGGCATGCCGACGGCCTGCTCATCACCGGCCCGGTGACGAAGGCCATGGAGCTGGCGCTGCTAAAGACCTGGGAGGCGGTGCCGGAGCCGAAGATCGTGATCGCCGTGGGCGCGTGCGCGATCTCCGGCGGGCCGTTTGTGGGGCATTCTGAGCATTGCGGGGGCGCGGAGGCGCTGTTGCCGGTGGACCTGTTTGTACCCGGTTGCCCACCTCATCCGCTCACGATTCTCGACGGTCTGCTGCGCCTGCTTGGGCGGCTGGAAGGCTTGCCCGCCGGGGGACCTCCTGCCGGCAGGGTCGGCGCGTGAGCCAAGGGTGTCTGCCGCTCGGGTACGCGGGGCGGACGAGCGGTGCAGCACCCGGTCTCTACTCGTAGCGGAGGGCCTCGATCGGATCGAGCTGGGCGGCCTTCCAAGCGGGAAAGAATCCGAAGACGATGCCGACCATCGCGCTCACGCCGAAGGAGACGCCTATCCAGAGCGTGGAGATCAGCACCGGCCAGCCTAGGAAGATGTTAACGCCGCGGGCCAGCCCGATGCCAAAGAGGATGCCCAGCACGCCGCCCAGCGAGCTGAGGATCACCGCCTCGGCCAGGAACTGGCGCAATACATCGGCCCCGTGGGCGCCCACCGCCAGGCGGATGCCGATCTCGCGGGTGCGCTCGGTGACGGAGACGAGCATGATGTTCATCACTCCGATACCTCCCACGAAGAGGGATACGCAGGCGATGGCGAGCAGGAGGATGCGCATCGTCTTGGATGATTCGTTGGCCGTCTCGGCGAGCTCCACCTGGCTGCGCACGGTGAAATCCGGCTCTCGGCCACGGCGGCGTTCGGTAAGCAGAGTGGTGATATCCTGTTGTACGGTGGTGCAGGAGTCGGCGGAGGCGGCCTGCACGAGGATGCCGCTGAGGTTGGTGCGGCGGGATACACGGCGCATGTGGCTGGTGTAGGGGATGAGGACAACATCGTCCTGGTCCTGGCCGAAGAGGTTGAAGCCCTTGGGGCCGAGCACGCCCACGATCTTGAATGGGATGTTGCGGATACGCAGGGTCTCGCCCAGCGGGGCGCTGTTGGGGAAGAGCTGGTCGGCCACGGTTTTGCCGATAACGGCGACCTTGCCCATGGTCCGCACCTCGGGGTCGGAGAACATGGCGCCGGCGACCAGTGGCCAGTTGCGGATGTAGGGATAGTCCGGTGATTCCCCGAGCACCTGGGTGTTCCAGTTGAGGCCGTTGGCGAGGACCTGCTGGCGGTCGCGCACCTCCATGCTGAGTCCGTCGATGTTGGCGACTTCGCGGGAGATGGCCTCGGCATCCTCTACGGTGAGGGTGGAGGCGCTGCCCCAGCCCGAGCGCATGCCGCCCATGGTGAGATTGCCGGGGAAGACCTGCACGATGTTCTGCCCGAGACTGGCGACCTGGGACTCGATCTGGGACTTCGCACCGTTGCCGATGCTGACCATGGCGATGACGGCGCCCACCCCGATGATGATGCCCAGGGCGGTGAGCAGCGAGCGGAGCTTGTTGCGGCGCAGCGCGCGGAAGGCAACCGTAGTGGTGTTGGCGAGGCGCATGGTCAGTTGCCGGTGAGCCGGGCGTCGGCCTCGGCGGTTTTGAGCTTGGCGAGCTCGGTGGCTGAGATGAGCCGGTCCTTCACCTGCACATCGCTCACGAGTCGGCCGTCGCGCAGGATGAGGTTGCGCTTGCAGTACTGGGCGATGTCGAGCTCGTGGGTGACCATGATGATGGTGATGCCCTGGTCGTTGAGTTTCTGAAACACGCCCATGACCTCCACCGAGGTTTTGCTGTCGAGGTTGCCGGTGGGCTCGTCGGCGAGCAGGACTTCGGGGCGGTTGACGAGTGCTCGCGCGATGGCGACGCGCTGCTGTTGGCCGCCGGAGAGCTGGTTGGGGAAGTGATCGGAGCGCTCGGCCAGGCCGACGATCTCGAGGCTGTGCAGGGCTCGCTCGCGCATCTCGCGTGCGGTGAGGTGGCGGCCGCCGTAGAGCATGGGCAACTCGACGTTTTCCAGGGCGGTGGTGCGGGAGAGTAGGTTGAAACCCTGGAACACGAACCCAAGTTTCTGGTTACGGATGTCGGCGAGCGCGTTGCGGTCGAGCGCGGAGGCGTCGATGCCGTCGAGCAGGTAGCGGCCGCTGGTGGGGTGGTCGAGGCAGCCGAGCATGTTCATCAAGGTGGACTTGCCGGAGCCGCTGGCACCCATGAGGGCGACGAACTCGCCGCGCTGTATCGAGAGCGATACTCCGCGCACAGCGTGCACCGGCACCTCACCGGAGTTGTAGGTCTTTTGGATGGCCTCAAGTTGGACGACGGCAGCCATGGAGGATTGCGGAATAGGGAGTGCGGAGTGCGGGCAACAGAGTGCGGTGGATTCCTAGTGGCGACCGCCGGGGCCGCCCGGACCGCGGGGCTGGCTGAACGGACTGGAGGCGGCGGCTGTGGTGGCGGCGGCTCCCCCCGGTAGGGCGATGCCGGTGACGAGGACGTCGCCTTCCTGGAGGCCGTCGAGAACCTCGGTGTAGATGCCGTCGGTGATGCCGAGTTTTACGGATACCTGCTTGATGCGGGCGGTCTTCGGGTCGCTGCCCACAAGCACGAAGACATTGCGAGTGGTGGACGCACCCGGAGCGCCGCGCTCGCCGCCGCCCGAGCGGCCAAAATCGATGTCCAGGCCCCGGGCCTTGGCGAGTTGCTGGGCTTTCTGGAGAACCTCGGGAGAGGGCGCACCTCCGCCGCGGGTGAAGCCGGCTTCGCTCATGATCTCGCGGCGGGCGGCGCGCTGCTCCTCCTCGGTCATGGGTTTGGCCGGGGTGGCGCCTTCGGTGCCGGTGGCGGGCGCGGGCTCCTCAAGTTTGCGGGCTGCGAGAACGGCGTCGGGCAGGCGGACTCGCAGGGTGCCGTTGGGCAGGCGCAGCGCATTCCTGCGCTGTGCTACGACGATGGCGACGCTGGCGGTCATGCCGGGTTTGAGCTTCAGGTCGGCATTGCTCACGCCGATGATCGTGGAGTAGGTGACGACATTGCTGACGGTCTTGGGGGAGTTGCGTATCTGGGACACGGCGCCCCGGAAAGTGCGGCCCTGATAGGCGTCGACGGTGAAGGTGACATTCTGTTTGAGGTCCACGTTGCCGATGTCGGCCTCCGCCACGGCGGCATCGATCTCCATGTTGGCGAGATCGTCGATGATGGTGAAGAGGGTGGGGGCGTTGAGGCTGGCGGCGACCGTCCTGCCCTTCTCCGCCTGGCGATCGAGGACGATGCCGTCCATGGGGGCGCAGATGGTGCAGCGGCCCAAATCCACTTCGGCGCTACCAACTGTGGCCGTCTGGATCTGCAACTGCGCCTGGGCCTGGGTGAGTTGGGCCTCGGCCTGGTCGAGATCCTGCTGGGAGACGAGCGCCTTGGTGTGGAGTTCGCGGGTACGCTCGGTATTGAGGCGGGTGAGCGTGAAGTTGGCCTGCATGTTGGCGAGCTGGGCCTGGGCCTGGGTAAGGCGCGACTGGTAGGTGGCGGGGTCGAGGCGGGCGAGCACCTGTCCGGTTTTCACGGGGGTGTTGAAGTCGACGGCCACCTCGGTGATCAGCCCGGAGACTTGGCTGCTGACGTCCACGCTGGTGGTGGCCTGAAGGCCGCCGGTTGCGGTGACGGTTTGGGTGATCTCGCCTCGGCCCAAGGGGATGGTGGTGAGCTCGGAGGGTTGGCTGCTCCGCTGCGTCCAGTAATAGGCGCCTGCGGCGAGCGCGCCGGTCGCGACAACCAGGAATAGGATTTTGACGACGGGAGAACTGCCGGATTTGGCCATGGCTAGATGTGAGGGAAGAGTGGACTGTGGGCTTGGCGTGGAGGAGGCCCGACTGGCGGGGACGGTGACGGCGGGTCTTGCGGCGAGTTACATCGCAAACACAGGAAAGCAGTGGAGGGGGCGGAGGGAGGGGGCGGGGCGGAGCGAGGGGAGGAGGCAGGCTGAAGGGAGGCAGGCTGAATTGCTTCGCGCTTCAACTACGACGCCGGGAAGCCCGAGGAAAGGCTGAAGGGGGCACAGCGCGCGGAGAGCCGGCTGCTCGGCCGGCTTTCTTGGGCGGGGTCAGCGTTCACAATTCTCCATTCTGCGTTGGCAGAGCGCCCCGGGCCGCTCGCGGAGCGGCGGTCCTTGCTCCTTTGGGACGTTCATGCCCGCCCCTCGCTTCCATTTTCCGGGGTGCGGGTCCAAGGTCCCGCCCGACAAGCGCGCCGCATCATCGCGGCTCAGCCGTGATGATGCCGTGGAGCGTGCGCCAATCGGGTCGTTACCGGCTTAGGCCTGCACGTAGACGGCGCGCAGGGCCTCGGCTACGTTGGGCGGGACAAACTTGCTGACGTCGCCCCCGTGGCGGGCCACCTGCTTGACCAGCGAACTGCTGGTGTAGGAGTAGTTCTCGTTTGGCATGACGAACACCGCCTCCACGGAGGCCTTCAGGTGGCGGTTCATCAGGGCCATGTTGAACTCGAATTCGAAATCCGAGAACGCCCGCAGTCCGCGGATGATGGCTACGGCGTGCTCCTCCTCGGCGAAGTCCACCAGCAGGCCGTCGAAGATCTTCACGCTTACGTTGGGCAGGGCCACCAGGCTGGGCAGGATGAGCTCCACGCGGCGCTCGGCGGTGAAGAGGGGACCCTTGCCCGGGTTGCGGGCGATGCCGATGATCACTCGATCAAACAGGCGGATGGCGCGCTGGAGCACGTCGAGGTGCCCGTAGGTGATAGGATCGAAGGTGCCGGGAAAGACGCAGGTGCGCATGGCGGTTGGTCGGGAATCGTGGAGTGGGGACAGGGAGCGAACCTGCGCAAGGGCGAAGGTCCATCTCCGGAGTTGCGCCGGAGGGTATGGGGGGTTGCACTGCGCGCGCAACATCGACGACACGCCACGGAATGAACCTGCCGAATCTCATCACGCTCTCCCGCATTCCGCTCACCTTCACGGTCGTGCTTCTCGTCTACGGGGAGTGGATAGGCGCGGCTACGCTGGCCTTTGTGCTCTTTATCGTCTGCGGCATCACCGACTGGCTCGACGGCTATCTCGCGCGCAAGCACGGGATTGTTTCCAGCTTCGGCATCTTCATGGATGCACTCACCGACAAGATCGCGGTATTGGGGGTGCTGATGGCCCTCACCGACATGCGCTTGGTGCTGCCCGGCTCGCGGATCGTCCCGGTGATGATGTTTCTACTCATCCTCACGCGCGATTTCATGATCACCGGCATGCGGCTGATGGCCGCCACCCAGGGCGTGGTGGTGGCGGCGGAGAGGGGCGGCAAGTTCAAGACCATCCTGCAGATCGTGGCCATCAGCGCGCTGCTGCTGGTCCCCGCGGTTGAGCGCGACCTCAACCACTTCCTGCAGGCCGACCTCGCTCCGGTGCTGCCGTGGCTGCGCTGGTTCGCCTTCGGTACCTACGCGGTGGCGACGTTCCTCACGGTGGATTCAGGAGTGCGGTATGTTCTCAAATACCGGCACCTTTTCACGGAGAAGCGCGGGTGAAATTTACGCAACCGCAATGGACGCGGCGCCTGCCCTCGGCGCTGGTGGTGGGGCTGGCTACGCTGGGGCCGGTGGGCCGCATACCCTTCGGGCCCGGCACCTGGGGCACGCTGGCCGGGGTGGGCTTTTTCGTGGGCGCGCTCAGGCATCTGCCCGCGGCGGGCCTGGTGGGTGTGGCGCTGCTGTTGTGCTGGCTGGCCGTGGGGATCTGCGGCGAGGCCGAGGTGCGTCTCCGCCAACTGGACCCAGGCTGTGTGATCCTGGACGAGTTCGCCGTGATGCCGCTGTGTTTCCTGGGCTGGCCGCAGTTGGCGGCTGTGGTGCCGCAGTGGGTGGTGTTCGCGCTCGGTTTTGCCCTGTTTCGAGTGCTGGATATCGCCAAGCCATTCGGTATCCACGCGCTCCAGGCGCTGCCCGGCGGTTGGGGCGTGGTGGCCGATGATTTCGCCGCGGCGCTGGGCACCTGTGCTTTGCTGCACATCGGCATCGGGTTTTACGCGGTGATGTGAGCGCGGCCGGAGCGGCCCTCCGCCTGAGCTCAGCCGTGACGAGGCAGACCGGCGGCGAGCGCCGAGTGGCGAAAGCCGAACCACCAGTGATCGGCTCAGGAGCAGGCGTGCTGCCGAGCGCTTGCTCGGTGATCAGGCCCGCGGCGTTCTGCTCTGGGGTATCGACCGAATGGCCAAGGCTCGGATCTCAAGTCGTGGCCGCGATTGGACACGTGGTTGCGGATAGCCCTAGCCGCTGGGGTTCGCCGGTGTTATCGCTGGGACCGGTCAATCGTCACGGAAAATCAAAGCCCCGGTGCGGCTGAGCCGGCACCGGGGCGAAGGAGCGGTGTTGGGCAGCCGGTTACTTCTTGGGGGCGGACACCGGGGCGGTGGTTGCGTTAGCAGGGGGGACAACCGGCGCGACGGCGGGACCGGCAGCGGGCTCGATGGCACGAGCAGCCGGTGCGGCGGCGGGGGTCTCGGCGGCCTTCATGTCGGCCTCCAGTTGCTGAGCCATGGGTTCGATCTTCGCCATCACCGGGCCCATCAGTGCCGGCAGTTCCGTCATGATGCGCTGGATCAACACGGGCATCTTCTTGATCATGGCCTTGCCGGCGGTGGTCTTGTAGAAGGCGATCATTCCATCGACCTCCTCTTGGCTGAGGGCATCCTGATAGATGCGCACATACATCGGCTCCAGCTTGGTCCAGGATACCTCCTCGCGCATGAGGGCGATGTATTTGGCCTGGAAGGAGTCGACTGCGGCCTGCTGCTTGGCGTTG
>CAJCBL010000263.1 GCA_903960515.1 uncultured Verrucomicrobiota bacterium | reverse complement strand
GGTAAATTGCAGCGACAACGCGCCCGATGCGAGGACTCAATCGGTTTCGGTTCCTCGGAAAACGGTTTTAGGCCAATAACCGTGAAAATATGGGTCGCACCGACGGCAGGGCTGATTTCTCAGTCCGACAGGCTCCTAGATACGTGTAGGGACGTTCCTCGCGCATCATCGTACGGCCTCCTGTGTCTGGGCGAGTTCGGCGTGGAGCACCCGCAGGTCTGCGGGATCGTAGAGTTCGATCGTAGGCACGGGCGCGGCCAGGCAGCCGGCACCGCGGATGACCATGCGGCTGCCCACGCGCCCTTCGCCGGCCAGTTCCCAGCCGTCCTCGCGCCGCCGGACAACAACGACCTCCATGTCCACCTGTTCGCCCGGCCCTACTTCGCCGTCGAAGTGCACCTCGTCGAGGCGCACGATGAGTCCGCAGTGTGCGAAGTCCGTGGATAGAAGGATGAGCCAGTTGCCCAGTTGCAGGAAGCTCTCCAGCAGCAGGGACGGCGGCAGGTGGGCGCCTCCGCCGAACGCGGCCTTCAGTTCGTATTCCTCAAACGAAACCGCTTTTCGCCCACGAATGCGCTCGTTGGGCGTCCAGGATACGATGCGGTCTACGAAGCGAAACTTCATATGCCTCCGTCGATGTGCACGGCTTGGGCGTTCATGTAGCTGGACCGCTCGCTGGCGAGAAAGGCGACCACTTCCGCCACCTCCTCCGGCCGGCCCGCGCGGCCGAGCGTGCAGTGCCCTTCGTAGTCGAGACGTTGTTTCTCCGGCACGTGGGCGCTGACTCCATCGGTGAGCAGCCCTGGCACGACCGCGTTGACGCGGATGCGGTAGCGCGCCAACTCCCGCGCCAGCGACAGAGTGAAACCGACCATGGCGCTCTTGGCTGTGGCGTAGTGTACCGGGACTTCGAGCACCCTCATGCCGGCCAGCGAGCCGAGGTTCACGATCGCGCCGCGCTGGCGCCGAATCATCGGCCGCACAAACGCTTTGGTGACAAGGAACGGCCCCTTCACGTTGACGGCCATCACTCGGTCCCAGTCCTCCTCCTCGAGTAACGCAAAGGGCATCACCTGTGTGGCCCCGGCGTTGTTGACGAGGATGTCGACTG
Source organism: uncultured Verrucomicrobiota bacterium (assembly GCA_903960515.1). Taxonomy (GTDB): domain Bacteria; phylum Verrucomicrobiota; class Verrucomicrobiia; order Opitutales; family Opitutaceae; genus CAJCBL01. Next base: position 10,487 of record CAJCBL010000263.1, on the reverse strand, counting down.
CGCCGAACTCGCGCTCGACCGTGGCGGCGACGAGGGCTACCTGGGCGGCGTCGACCACGTTGAGGGAGAAGGCGCGCACCGAGCGGCCGGCAGCCGTGAGCTCCCGCTCCAGCTCCTGCGCCTTCTCCGGCTGCGAGTGGTAGGAGAACGCCACTCGCGCCCCGTGCCCGGCGAGGCAGCGGACGATGGCGGCGCCAACCGCACCGGTGCCGCCGGTGACGAAGGCAATCCGATCCTTAAGCACGGGAAGTCCTTTCCTCGGCGGCGGCGAGCTTGCGAGCGATCAGCCGAACGAAAAACGCCACGTTGAGCAACGCCGGCAGATGGGAGCGGCGCAGTCCCGTCACCATTTTCTCCGGCGCAAGCTCCGGCATCGACTCCCGGATCACCGCCAGCGCCTCCTCTGTGAAGAGGCCGTTCGTGTCGTAGAGTTCACCCGACACCCTTTGGCGGGCGGCGCGCTCGATCTCGTCGGCCTGGATGGCGACCTTGAAGTGTTCCTCGATGCGGAAGGTCAGGTCGAGCAGGTCGATCGACTCGGCCCCGAGGTCGCCGATGAGCGCGCTCTCCATTCGTACCCGCTCTGGGGCGACGCCGAGCACTTCGCCAAGCAGAGGTTTGAGTCGTTCGAATATTTCCGGTTCGGTGGTCATGCGTTCAGGGGGGAGTTGGGGAGTCGAGGTACTCGACGATGAGGCCGCTTTCCTTGCGCCGGGGCGGCGGCGGAGTCTCCGCCGGATACCCAACGGCCACGAAGCAGGTGGGTTCGCAACCGGCCGGCAGCGCGATGGCGGCCTCCACCGCCGAGCGCGCCAGCAGCGGGGCGGTCAATACGCAGGTGCCGAGCCCGAGTGCGGTGGCGGCGAGCAGAAGGTTCTGTACGGCCATCGCAACGCTCAGCGGCTCGCCCGAAACGAGGACCGGAGTCTCAGCTTCGCGCATCAGCGGCTGCGCCAGTTGCACCGGCCGGCGGTGCAGGGCCACGATCACCACCGGGGCCCGGCCAAACACGGTTGCATGCCGGACCAGCTCTTGTGCGTGAGGTGCGGCGACGGCTGGCAGCGACTCCGCCAATTCGCCGAGGCGGCGCCCCACGCCCGCCGCGAGGGCGGCGATGCGCGCGCGGTCCTCGAGCACCAGAAACCGCCACGGCTGCCGGTTGTGGTTCGACGGCGCCCAGCGCGCGGCCTCGAACAACCGTGACAGATCCGCGCGCGACACCGGAAGGTCCTGGAAGTCCCGGATCGAACGCCGCGCTCGCAGGCGGCCGAGGAGCGATTCGTATTCGTCGTTCATGTCGAGGGGGGGCGCCGGAACACCAGCGAAGCGTTTTGGCCGCCAAAACCAAAGGAATTGGAGAGCACGGTATCCCCCGCGTAAAGGCGGCGTGCGCCCAGTACATGGTCGAGGTCGCAGAGCGGATCGGGGTGGGTGAGGTTGATAGTGGGCGGCAGCCACCCGGTGTGCAGCGTGAGCGCCGAAGCGGCCGCCTCGAATGCGCCGCTGGCGGCGATCATGTGCCCGGTCATGGATTTGTTGGCAGTCACGGGAATCCGGCGGGCGTTGGCGCCGAACACCCGGCCGATGGCGAGCGCTTCTGCCGCGTCGTTTTTCGGGGTGCCGGTGCCGTGCGCATTGATGGCGCCGATCTGCTCCGGGCTGAGCCCGGCATCGGCGATCGCGCGGCACATGCTGCGCGCCGCGCCCTCGCCGTCGGGCGCAGGATCGCTGACGCGGAAGGCATCGAGTGTGGTCGCGAAGCCGATGACCTCGGCCACGATCGCCGCCCCACGGGCGCGGGCATGTTCGAGCGTTTCCAACACCAGAAACGCCGCTCCCTCGGAGAGCACGGTGCCCTGGCGCGCCGCGTCGAATGGCCGGCAGGCCCTGGTTGGGTGTTCGTTTTCCGGAGCCAAGATGCGCAGCAACCCGAAGCCGCCCAAGCCGAGCGGATGCAGGATGCTGTCGGCGGCGCCAGCGAGCGCGACCGAGCATGCTCCCGCTCGCAGCCGGCGAAACGCCTCGCCCACCGCCTGGGCCCCGGCTGCACATGCCGAGCAGTTGGTCCAGCGGCCGCCGTACAGGCCCCAGCGTGCGCCGAGCAGTTCGGCCAACCGGTCGAGAGGGGACTGTAACCGGATGGAGGATCCGCAGTCCCGCACCTGGACCGACAATGCGGCGCCGGCGGAGTGCGCGACCGGCGCTGCATCCTCCAGGAAGAATGTCTCCAGACTCACGCCGACATGCACCGAGGCCGCAGCGAGGGCCGTGGGGGAGATTCTGGCATCCGCCACAGCTTGCAGCGCAGCATCAAGCCCGAGCAGAATCTTGCGGTCCTTCTCGGCGGCCACGGAAGGGAAAGCGCTCAGGACCGGTGAGGTATCCAAGCCTTTGACTTCGCCACCGATGCGCACGGGAAGCGCTCGCGCATCGAACAGGGTGATGGGGCCCACGCCCGATGCACCTGCCAGCAGATTTTGCCAACACTCCTCCCGGCCACGCCCGACTGGCGACGTAAGCCCGATCCCGGTGATCACGACGCGATGGTTCATGGGGGAGAAACGAGGAACGCTGCCTGTTCGCTGCCGTGCCCGAGGCAATGGGAGAGCACGCGGCCTTTGCTGTGTGCAGCGAGAACAGCCGCGAGCGCCAGTTGCAGCGTGGCGGCTCCGGCGAACAGGTCGCCAGTGTGCTTTTTCGGGGCGAGCGTCACCGCGGGCCGGATTCCATGATCGGCCATGGCCTGCCGCTCGGCCTGCTCAAGTGCGGGCGCGCCGTTGGCGGCGGTCACCACGGCGGCGAGCGGTCCCCGCAGCCTAAGCCCCTGCCAGAGCGCGCAGCAGATGTCCGCCGTAGTATCGGTGGGGCGGCGTGTCCGGAGAGCGAATGAGTCGAGGCGGGCGTGGATCCGCGCCCCTCGGGCGTTGGCCCGAGCCTCCGTCTCCAGAAGGAGGAAGGCAGCGCCTTCGCCCGGAACCGGCCCGGCGCCGGTCTCCGTCCAAGAGCGGAAGCAGCCTTCCTGTTGCAGGCCGATAAAGGCGAGTTCGTGCGTCTTCACGTCGCAGCCGCCGACCAGCGCGCACTCAGCGTCGCCGGCGAGGAGCGACTCTACGCCCGCCTCGATCGCCCGCGCGCCTTGCCCTTCCCAGGGCGTGTAGATGGCGTTCGGCCCGCGGAGGTTCTCGCAGATGGAAACGAAGCACAGCGGCATGTTGCCTAGTATCTTGAATGAGAGCAGCGGATTGACGGTGCGCAATCCCTCGCGACCGAAGCGCGCAGGGTCGAACTCCCCAATGGCCGACACCGAGGCACGCAGGAGCGGCAGCACTTCTGCAAGCGGGAGGCCCGCCATGCCGGCTGCGCCGTACACCCCTATCTTCTCCGGCAGGTAGGTTTTGCCCACAATGAGTTGAGCGTCCTCTAGCGCCAGCCGGGCGGCCGCCACGGCGAACTGCGCGTCGCGGTTCATTAGGCGCGCCAGTTTGGGCTCCCGGATATGGTCCTGTGCACGGAAGCCCTGCACCCGCGCACAGAGGGGGCAGGCGAAAGCCTCGGTCGAGAAATCCTCGGGGACCCCGGCCGCGCAGTCCCCGTGTGTGATACGTCCCAGCACCGAGTGCGGGTCATCGCCCAACGGCGTGATGATTCCGATACCAGTGATGACAATGGGGGCGGGCATGACCGGCGTTCAGCTTCGCCCCAGCCAAAGATCCATCAGTCGGCGGCGCTTCTCGTCGAGCAACGGGTCCTGCACCTCTTTGAAGGCGAACGCCATTTCCGTGGCCGTGACCACTAGGCCGTCGCGGAGCGCCTTGACCCGGGTCTTCCCGCCCGCCTCGTTGAGCGCGACCACCTCGGCGCAGTACTGCAACGCATCCCCGGGGCGTACCAGCGCCCGGAATTTCGTTTTCTCCAGGATTGTGAGCACGGCCTTGGCGCTCTTGGCGTGCTCCTCCTGCAACCCAGACTCCAGCAGCAGACCTGACAACTGAGCCATGCCTTCGAGGATGAGGACGCCAGGCATCACCGGTCGGCGCGGGAAGTGGTCGTCGAAGAAGTCTTCGCTTAGCGCGATGTTTTTGACCGCTTCGGCCCGGAGGCCCGGCTCCCAAAGGGTGATCCGATCGATGAGGAAGAAGCGCATTGCTGTAGCCGAAGAGTGGGATTGCTCGGCCGAGTTGCGATTCGATTTCACTCACGATCGGTACTCTGCGCAATTGGATCTGTGCCGTAACCATGCAATCGCACCGCTTTGCGCTCGGACAGTGGCCGAACCCCGGTGCCCGACCCGAGGTGGGTGCGTGCTCGCGATCTGCGCTCTCAAATCGCGTGCAAGCATTCTCCTACGACGGAAGGGTTACGACCGAGGCCAGATGACCGGCTCCAGTTTCAGCCAAAAGGCGCGAATTCCGGCATCGGGGGCGATGGCCGGCGTGCGCCGCTGCGCCCCTCTACGTCATTGGTCGGCGGAGCGCTGGGCCGCCCGGGCGGCGCGGCGCAGTTCGTGCGTCTTGGCCACAGCAAGGAATTCGTAGAAGCCGTGCAACCGGGCGAAGTAGTAGCCGGGTGCGCCGTCGAGAAATCCGAACTGGAAGAGGTACACGTAGAGAAAACGCAAGGTCGGCCGGAAGGGCAGATGGCGCGAGAGGGCCTTGAGTCGGCGCCGCCAGGATACGGCACCGGACTGCAGCGCGGCGCCGCGGCCGCCTAGGGCATCCTCGAAGGCGAGGCGCGCCTCCCAGTTGGAGTAGCGGTTGTGCTTCTCTACGAAGACGTCGACGGAGGGGAAGGCGTAGTGGTCCATCTCGCTACGCAGCCGCCCGGTGGACCCCTGCACCACGATGTGCTCGTGTACCTCGTTGTCGCCGCTGCCGGTGGCGCCCTGCACGAGCCGCTCGTAGCGGCCGAGCCGGTGGCGGAAGAGGCGCAGGTTCCAGTTGGGGTAGTAGGCGTGGCGCAGCCAGCGGCCCATGAACATGAAGCGGCGGTTGATCCAGTATCCGTTGGTCGGGCTCGCCGCAGCGGTGACGATGGCGCGGAACTCCGCCTCGGTCTCCGGGGGCAGCACCTCGTCGGCGTCGAGGATGAAGACCCACTCGTGGCGGAAGGGGATGTTCTCCAGCGCCCAGTTTTTCTTTTTCGGCCAGGTGCCGTTGAAGGCGAACTGCACCACCTGGGCCCCGTGGGCTATGGCGATGGCCTGGCTGCCGTCGGTGCTTTGGGAGTCGACGACGATGATTTCGTCGGCCCAGGCGACGGCCTGCAGGCAGCGGGGCAGGTTGGCCGCTTCGTTCTTGATCGGTATGAGAATGGAGACGGGGACTTGCGCCATGCTGCTGCGGTACCAACGAAGGTGCGCCACGTCAGGCTTTCTTTTCGAAACGGTGTTACGGTGCGCGACTGGGCTGTCGTTTGCAGGGGGCGGTTTGGGCGCAGCATTGCGCAACGCGAGCTGCCCCAAAGGCCCTCCTACACTTTCGGGTAATCTTGCCGCCCAAGCCGTATCCATTCAGTCCGATTATAGGGTTGGCACTCGTGGCCGCACCGTCTCGCCATGCGCGGCTGCGGCGGGTCTAACGAAGAATGAAGAGTGCAGAACGCAAAGTGCGGAGATGAAGGAGGGGTCCCAAGGGCTGAGACCGGAGGGATACTCACTACTCGCCTGCCTGTGTGTGGCCGCACGCAGGCAGCGGCTTCGCACTCCTTGTCTTTGGCTTCTTGGGTTCCTCATTCCGCGCTCTGCGTTAGCGAAGCGCCGCGCCGGCCCTACACCACCGCCGGAGAACAGATCAGCGGAGTAATGCCATCGGACTGCATTGTTACTCAGGCTACGGGCGGAAACGGGAACCACGGCCTGAGCGCTTCGATGAGGGGAAGGGCCGGCGACTATTTTGACGCTGCCGGCAGTATCGGCTTTGCTGGTAGCACGGGTGCGTTATCGGGCAGCGCTTCGGGGAGAATCACATAGCTCACCGCTCGCTCCGGCAGCAGATATTGCGCGGCCAGGGTGCTGAGCTCGTCCGGGGTTACGGCGGTGATGTCCGCGCGGCGGTTACCCGCCCAGTCGACGCGCTGCGGGAACTCGGCGCACTGTGCCGAGATAGGGACGTGCCGATATAGGGACGGGTTGGTTACGGGGCTGTGGCGACTGGTGCGCCGTGTGCCGCTGTGGCCTCCGGATGCTATCGTTCACGGCCGCGAACGATAGCATCCGGGAGCGCAGTCCTCTCGAGCGCTGCGCTCCGGAGTGGGGCCGGCGACTATTTTGTCGCTGCCGGCAGTATCGGCTTTGCTGGCAGCGCGGGTGGGTTATCGGGCAGCGCTTCGGGGAGAATCACATAGCTCACCGCTCGCTCCGGCAGCAGATATTGCGCGGCCAGGGCGCTGAGCTCGGCCGGGGTTACGGCGGCGATGTCCGCGCGGCGATTACGCGCCCAGTCGAGGCGCTGCGGGAACTCGGCGCACGAGCTGAGCACGGCCCCCAGCCAGTAGCCGTTCTTCCTTTCGCTCTCGATGATAGAGGTGAGCACGGGCTGTTTGGCGCGTTCAAGTTCGTCGTCGGTGACGCCGTGGGTGCGCAGAGACTCGGCGATTTCGCGCACGGCCGCGAGGATGGCGGGGGCCTGCGCGGGCTCCACACCCGCATAGACGAGCAGGTAGCCGTAGCCGGTGAAGGTGTCGCTGCAGGTACTCTGGGCGGAGGGGCTATAGGCGCCGCCGAGGCCTTCGCGGATCTTCACGCGTAGGCGGTCGTCGATCACATCGGCGAGAAGGTTGAGGCGCCGAGTGCGTGAGATGTCCCACATGTCGCCGGTGGGCCAGCACGCGAAGACCACGCCGCGCGGGATCTGCGTGGGCACTGTGCGCTCCACGGCGAAGCCGGCTGCCGGGAATACCACTTTGCGCTGCTGGGCGTAGTCGGGCTTGGCGGTGCGTTGGGGGAGGGTGCCGAAAGTTTTGGCGACGAGTTCGATTGTGGTGTCGATGTCGATATCGCCCACGATGGAGAGCTCCAGCGGGCCTGCGCCGAGTTGGGGGGCGAGCCAGGCGCGGACGTCAGCCATCGTGTAGCGGGAGATGGTTTCGAGCGGAGGCAGGCCGAGGCGGGGATCGCCGCTGGCGAGTCGGCGGAAGGTCTCCAGTTGGAGCACCCCGTCGGGGGAATGCGTGAGCTGTTGGTAGTGCTGGGTGAGTTGGCCTGCGATGAGCGATTCGGCCTCGGGGCGGAATCCGGGATCGCTGGCCCAGGCGGCAAGGTATTGGAGTTCCAACTCGAGATCCTGCGGCGTGGTGCGCCCGGAGAGGGTGAAGGCATCGTTGGCGATGCCGAGCCCGCCGCTCACCGAACGGCCGGCGAGGATGCGGCGCAGATCGTCGGCGCTGTGTTTGCCCAGGCCCATCTGGCCGGCGGCGATGCTGGCGTAGACGTTGAGACCGGGCTTGTCGGCGGGCAGTGTGAGCAGGCCCCCGCCGAGGCGGGCGCTGATGTGGATGGTGGCCGCCTCGAAGCTGGTCTTCTTGAGCGTAAGGACCACGCCGTTTTCAAACTCCATCTGCTGGATATCGAGGTCGTCAAAGCCGGTGACGCGGACTCGATTGGCGGAGCCGTGGGAGGTGGAGTAGCCCCACTTGGATTCCTCAATCTGGGCAGGGGCGGTCACGGGGACGCCGGCACTCTCCTTGTACGCGGCTACGATGTCGGCCTCGGGTGAGGTGAGTGCGAGGTTGCCGGAGACAAAGATCAAGCGGCCCGGCGCCTTCCAGGTGTCGCGCAGCGCGGCGAGGCATTCGGCCGGGGTGATGGTGGCCAGCGCGGGCTTGAGCAGGTCGCGACGGGTGGAGGGGAGGTCGAAGACGTTGTCGTGGGCGATGGTGTCGAGGAGTTCGGCGCAGAGCTCGGGGGAGCGGCGGGTGGCCGCCTGCTTCACTTCCTCCTCGAGGTCGTTGGCCAGGTTGGCGGTTACTTCGCGCAATTCGGCCGCTTGGAACCCGTGGGTGAGGGCGCGGCGCAGTTCCTGTTCGGCGACAGCAAGGGAGGACTTCCATTGTTCGGCCTTGGTGGTGACAACCTCCACGGTGCTGTTGCGCACGAAGTCGAGGAACTCGCTGGTGCCTGTGCTGGCGGAGGTGAAGGGGGCGCCGGGCTTCTTGGCGAGTTCCTGGAAGCGGCGGTCGAGCATCGCGTAGGCGAGCTGGCGCGGGAGGTACTTCAGGCGGTTGGCGGCGGTGTCGGGCTCGAAGGCGTAGGGTTCGGTGGTCTGGATCGAGAGGGTGAGGCGCGAGAGTTCGGGGTCGCCGTGGAGTTGAGCGGATACGCTGGCGGGCATGGAGACCTGGCCCAGGTCGGGCTCTGGGCGGGCGGGGGCGCGGTCCTTCATGTCGCCAAAAGCGGCGGCGATGAGCGGAGCAACCTCAGCGGGCTTCACCGGGCCCACGACCACCAGAGCCATGCGCTCGGGGCGGTACCAGGTGTCGTAGAAATCCGTGAACTGCTCACGGGGGGCGGTGCGAATGACCTCGGTCTGGCCGATGGGCCAGCGGCGGGGTATGCGGGCGGCGGGCAGCACGAACTGGTATTCGGCTTTTGCGGCGCGGAACTCGACCGAGTCGCGGTCGCGCTGCTCGGCCAGGATCACCCCGCGCTCCTGCTCGATCTCCTCGGGGAGGAAGAGGTTGCCGTCGGCGTAGTCGCGCAGCGCGGTGAAGGCTTCGTTGAGGGCGGTGGCGTCGTTTTTGGGGAGCTCTACCTGGTACATCGTGCGCTCGAAACCGGTGGAAGCATTGGTATCCGGACCGAAAGACATGCCGAGGCGCTGGAAGTATTCCACGAGCTTGCCGGGGGGGAAGTTGCGGGTGCCGTTGAAGCCCATGTGCTCAGTGAAATGGGCGAGCCCTTGCTGGGCGTCGGTCTCCATGAGGGCGCCGGCCTTGACCAGCAGGCGCACGCTCACCCGCTCCTTGGGCTCGGCGTTGGGCAGGATCGCGTAGCGCAGGCCGTTGTCGAGGCGGCCCCAGACTACGGCGGGGTCGGCGGGGATGTCGCTGCTGGCCTGGGGCCAGATGGCGGCCGGGGCCGGAGTTGAGTTCTGGATTGAAGCGGGGGCGGGGCTGCGGGCCGGCCCCGGAATTGGTGCAGCGGCGCGTAGCGTGAGCAGGCACAGCGAGGCAAGGCAGAGGGCGGACAGGATACGGCACTTCATGCGAGGGGGAGTGAGGCGGAGTTTGCTCGCCGGGACAAGCAGTCGGTGAGCGGTGGATAGTGGCGTTGCGGCGAGCGTTGGGCGGTGGACCGTGGGGTGAGTGGACGGTTCCCCCTCTTCTTGCCGAATCCGAAAGCGCCCCCCCTCTCATGCGGCGCGTCCGGTACGCTGATGCAGGCGTGCCCAGCCAAGTGAGCCACCCGGCGGTGGGCCAAAGGCTGTTGGGGTCGGTCGATGACCGCCTTTCGCTAGGAAGGGCCGGATTAGGGACAGGAAAATATAGAAGGCATAGCAGTCGCCGCATCGAGCGGCGCGTCTCGCGCCAGCACTGCTTCTCGGACTTTTTGGCGCTGCACACGCGCCTTGCTTCCTCCTCCGCTTGTGCTCCCTCAGGCAAGCACATGCCGCCGGTGGCGGCGGCCGGTGCGCGGGGGAATCGCGCACGAGGCGGCGTTCGTGGAACACCCGCGCCGTCGCCGTCGTCGACGCCAAAGGGGAAGGTCGGAAATCTCAGACATATGGCCCGTTGTGACTGCTAGGCGTACAGGCTTGATACCATTTCACCTCGAACTGGGCCGGGGTTTTCCCCTTTGGCATGGCCGCGTTCTGAGGCGGAAAGATCGGCCTGCCAGCCCCGCAGCCAATCCGCGTAAGCACCCTTTCGGCACGAGGGTGGGGCCGGCCGGTGTCCGGCCCCGCTTCGCTCAAATGCTCGGCAGACTCATCTGCGGTGCCCGCCGCACCTGCATTGCTTCAGCGCGGGAGTGCAAGGGCCTGGCGTACCGATTCCGCCAGCGGTGTAGTGGCGCGGCCGAGCAGTTTGCTGAGTTGGCGGCTGTCGTCGAACAGAGCCCCCTGGGAGGCCCCTACATCCCAACTGGCCAGCCCCCCGGCCAGCCAGGCTGGCAGGCCGGCGCCGAGCAGCGCCGCGCGGTAATCCGCTTCGGGCAGATCACGGTAGGGGGTATCCTTGCCGGTTTGGCGGGATATCTCGGCAGCTAGGTCGGTGAGGGTGAAGGCGACGTCGCCAGCGAGTTCGTACGTGCGGCCTGGCTGTGCCGCGCCGGTGAGCGCCTTGACCGCGGCGTCGGCATAGTCGGCGCGAGCGGCCGAGGAAATGCGCCCGTTGCCGGCGCTGCCGTAGAGGGCGCCTAGCAGCCTGTCGGACTTCGGATTTTGTTCAAAATGGTTGCATATTTTGTTGACAGGCAACGGGATGCGGTATTTTCATAGGCCATGGCCGCCCGCTTCTTCAATCTCGACCGACAGACCCCGATGCTCCTGCCC
>CAJCBL010000262.1 GCA_903960515.1 uncultured Verrucomicrobiota bacterium | reverse complement strand
TCGGGTTCTACCGACTGCGGGTCGGTCGGTTCAGGGTGATCTACCGCCTCGGCCAAGCGCAGGAAGTGATCGCCGAATACCTGGCTCCGCGTGAGACCGTTTACGGGTCCTTCAAGCCGGCCAAGCGTTCTCCCACGACAGGGAGGGGCGTGGGGACCTGACTGAGGCGACGCGAGGCGCGTCTTTTTGTCGGTGCTGTGGGCAATTGTAGCCCACTGTGAAGAGCCGACAGCCAGCCTTGCAGTTTCCGGAGCGTGACAGCGGGGCACCTGCAGTCACTCTGGCGGCGAGAAGCACCTGCGCCGGGATGGGCGATGGCTGCGCCCAAATATTTGCATCGCAGTTTCTGGGCACGCACTGCGGAGGTCCTACCCCCTGTGGTATCAAAAGTCCCACCATGATCGAAAGACTTGTTTCCGGCGGGCAAACCGGCGCCGACCGCGCCGCCCTGGATGTCGCCATCCTCCACGGTTTCGCCCACGGCGGATGGTGTCCGAAGGGCCGCCTCGCCCTCGATGGCGTCCTCGGCGGCCAGTACCAGTTGCGCGAGACGCCCAGCGCCGGCTACCTACAGCGCACCGAGTGGAATGTGCGCGATACCGACGCCATGGTGGTATTCACCTTCGCCGCCACGGTCACCGGCGGGTCGCTCAAGACCCTGGCCTTCGCCCGGGAGCACAGGAAGCCCTGCCTGCATTTGCCGCTGCGGCAGGTGCGGAACTACGAAGACCCCGCGCTGCAGTTGCAGCGTTTTGTAGGGCTGCACCGGGTGCGTGCGCTCAATGTCGCCGGTTCGCTCGAAGCCAAGGAGCCGGGGCTGTACCTCGCTGTGGCCAAAGTGCTCCACGAAGCGTTCTTCTGGTGCGAGACCCCCCGGGCATGATCGGCGCGGGGGAGGGCTGAAGACGCTCGTCGTTGGTGTTGAGCGCATCATTGGTACACCTATGCCACGCATTCTACACCTTGCCGACATCCATGCCCGCCGGCCATGGATGGATTGGATCATGGGCCATGCCGCTGGCTTCGACTTGCTGTGCATCGCGGGCGACTTGCAGGACGCCTTTGCCCCGGCGGGCATGCACGCCCAAGCGAAAGCCCTGCGCCCCTACGTATCGCAATAGTGATTTTATAGATGGCGGCAAGTGGGCAGTCGGCATGTCGCCGCCCGGCATAGTCGTAGAACGGCGACCACCGGAATTGCACGGGGTGTGCTACCGCGTTTTCGGTAGGCGCTCCCGGTTGCTCAAGCCCGATGACGGCATGAAACTGCCGCCATGGGTACATCGACGGGATCACGCGCTGCTCCGACTGCACAATTTGAGGGATTGGCGGGCCGCAGGTGTTCAGCAAGGCCAAGCCCCTCGCCGCTCGACTGGGGATTTGCCCCCGGACGCTCTTTCGTTGGGCAGACGCCGGCATGATCGCTCGGCACAAGATCAACTCCCGGGTCGTGCTCTTCGACGAGGGGGAGGTAGCAGCGTTGATCGATTCGGCTCGGGTTGGGTAACCCGGATTTGCCCCCTCGCTGGGAGCGCGCCAATCCTTCTCGGAGCGAGCTGTGCGAGTAACGCGATGAGGTAAGAATCTGGTGGGTTGCCGCATTCCGTGCTGATCGGCGGCTCTTCGCGGAAATCTCGTCCCGTTGGCGAAAAGGCCGCATCGCTCTCGGCGACTCGGTTTCACAAGATACTGGGGATGATTGTGATGTGGACCCTGTCGAAGCGGTTGGCGGCCTGAGGCTGGCCGGTGGCTCGATCTGCGCATTGTCTGCCGGGAAGTCCCAAAAACCGGACAGAAACCGGACAGACACTTTTCCTCGCTCTGCATCGTGAAAAGAACAAACCCCTGAACTCGTTAGAATTCAGGGGGTTAAAGTGGTGGCTTCGGAGGGACTCGAACCCTCGACCAATTGATTAAGAGTCAACTGCTCTACCAACTGAGCTACGAAGCCAGCTAAGAAGGTTGGAGACTTCAAACTCGTGAGCCCTTGTCAACCCCGATTTGGAATGAAATTTGCCTGCTTGGGCGAAGGGACCCGTAGGAGTCGGCGAAAGCACGGCCCCTACCTACGGCTAACCTGCGGTACGCTCGGGGGTACCGGCTGTTTCTATTTGCCGGCCGTGACGGTAATTGTGGCGGTGGGACTGTTTACCGTGCCTCCGGCGTTGGTGAGCGAGGCCCAGTAGGTGCAGGACTTGGTCAGGCTGGGGGTCGTGTACGAGGCCGCGGTGGCGTTGGCCACGGGGCGGGTTTTGTCGCCACTGGAGCCTTGATACCATTGGTAGGTAATCGGTCCGGCACCGGAGGCGGTGATTGTAAACCGGATCGCTACCCCGGCCGGCCCTGCGCTGGCCATGACTCCGGTGAACCCGGTGATGGAGGGCGGCGCTACCTTCACCGGGGTGACCGGCGGAGATTCCTTTGCTGCGGTTACAGTGAGCGCGGCGGCTGCTGAGGTGGCGCTCGGTGTGATGCCGTTGGCCACAACGCAGCGGAATCGGTCGCCGCTCATGGAGGTCGTGGCACTGGATACAGTGAGGCTGGCGGTGGTGGTGCCGCCGTAGACGGCGCCGCTGGCGAGGCTGGTCCACGCCGTAGTGCCCTTGGCCAACCGCTGCCACTGGTACGAGGATACTGCGGGGATGCCGGTGGCGGTGACGGTGAAGGTGGCCTTGCCGCCTACCGCGACGCTGGAGGAGAGGGGCTGGCCGGTGATTGAGGGCGGCCTGCTCACGGTGACGGTGGCCGCCGAGCTGCTGGTGGTTCCCGTAGAGTTGGAGACGGCCACCCAGTAGGTGGCGGAAACCGTGAGCGCCGGCGTGGTGAAGCTCGCCGCCTTGGCCGTGGTGATGGGCCTGGTCTTGTCGCCGGAGGCCCCCTGGTACCATTGGTAGCTCATCGCGGTCTTGCTGGTGGCTACGACCGAGAGGGTCGCAGTCTGGCCGGAGAGGATGGTCTTGCTGGCGGGCTGGGTGGTGAGGGTAGGGGCGCTTTGAGTGGGGGCGGGTGTTGACGTGCCGGTGAGGGCGGCGAGCAGGCTGGCGACATTGGGTGAGCCCATGCCCGTGCACAGATCGTAGCCGTAGGAGGCGGAGTAGCCGTTGGAGCCGGAGGTGATATCACGGAAGCATGACGGAAGGGAGTAGATCTTGCTGGCAAACAGTCCCACCGGGCCCAGCCCGGCGGACGCTCTTGCCTGGTTGATGCGGGCGCAGAAGCCCGCCATCATCGGCGCCGACCAGCTCGTGCCGCCGTATTGGTAAAGCTTGGCGTTGAGCACCACCAGCGCGCCTGTTCTGGGGTCGGCGGCAGCGCAGAGATCGGGCACGGTGCGCTTGGCGTAGGACACCGTCTGCCAGGAGGGCTTTGCAAACACTGTGCTAATGCCGCCACCACTGCCGTTCCAGACCGTCTCGCTGGTGATGGTGGCGCTGGTGTTGAGCGTGAGTGTGGTGCCGCCCACGGAGGTGACATAGGGATCGCTGGCCGGGTAGCTCACCGTGACGGTGTTTGAATTTGAGTAGCTGCGGTTGCCCGAGTCGCCGGAGCTTACGAACACCGAGATGCCGGCGCTGGCCATCGCCGCGAAATACTGGGACTGGGACCGCAAGTAGCTGGACGGATACGCCACCTCGTCGGCACCGTAGCTGAGCGAGACCTGCCGCAGGCCGGGGATGGTCGCGGCGTCCTGGACGATGCGGGCATAGGCTCGATTGAGGCTGGAATCGGACAGCGAGCCCGTGGCATAGACGCGTACGGTGGCGCCGGGGGCGATTGAGCTGGCCCATTCCGCATCGAGAGTCTCCTCGCCCTGCGGCGCGGGAAGGTTCGAGGCTAGGGAGATGAACTGCATGCGGTCCTGGGTTTGGTTTACGCCGCAGCCGACCCAGAAGGTATCCAGGTCGGCCCTGTTCGGCAGCGCGTCGATCACGATTGCTATGGTCTGGCCTGTGCCGGTCTGGGCGACACTACCGGCGTTGTAGGCGGCGATCAGGTCCTGAGGGAAATAGGGCACCATGCCCGTGGAATGCGAGATCGGGGCGGAGGTGGAAAATTTGCGCGCCTGGTGCTCAGGTTGCAGGCCGTGAATACCCACGAGCATTCCGGCCAGCCGGCTGGGGACGGAGGGCGCCGCCAGAGCGGCTGAGGATTCGCGCCCCCGGGCGGTCACGCGCCCGAAGCGGGTTTGCATTGCCGTTTCGATCTGGGCCAAGCGGCCCTGGGCAAAGAGACTCAAGCGCTGGGGGAAGCGCTGGGTGATGGTGAATCCCTGCGATACCAGCCACTGCTCGGCCGCGGCGTAGCTGGCCGGGAGCGGGTAATATCGCGTCTCCATTTCTTCAGGCGAAATGAGTTGGCCTGCGCCGATACGCGCCTGGAGCTCGGCCAGGTTGCGCATGCGAAAGGAGACTTCGAACTCGAGCTGGGCGTTGCTTTCCGAGGGGCTCAACGAGCGCTGGAAAACCGGATCGTCGGCGCGCGCCGCAGCGCTGAGAAACGACAGTCGCACGCTGTCGCGCAGCACAGCGCGGGGTTCGGCGGCGGCGATGGTCACGGCGGCGCACACGCTGAAGAGCAGGGCAAAGCGGGCGGAGCCGGCGAAAGCGGAGACCGAGATGGGTAGTTTCATAGGTTCCTTCAGTTCGAGACCGAGTCCTTATCGCTCCAGATGCCGGGATTCTTCAACCGGAGTGGCCAAACCAAGGTGTTCAGGGGCCCGGCCTGGGCATTCTACCCTCGGGGGGGCGATAGGGGGCGGAGGCGAATACTCGCCGGCAGTAGGCACGCCTTAGCCGTAACCATGCAATCGCGCCGCTTTGCGCTCGGACAGTGACCGAACTTGTCCGCCGTAGATGCGTGCTTGCACGCGATCTGCGCTCTGAATCGCGTGCAAGCACGCTCCTACAACCGAATGGCTACGCCTTAGCCG
>CAJCBL010000261.1 GCA_903960515.1 uncultured Verrucomicrobiota bacterium | reverse complement strand
GGGCAGGAGCATCGGGGTCTGTCGGTCGAGATTGAAGAAGCGGGCGGCCATGGCCTATTAAAATACCGCATGACGTTGCCTGTCAACAAAATATGCAACTATTTTGAACAAAACTCGAAGTCCGACAGGCTGCTAGTGCCGCTTCATTGGCCGCCATGTCGACATTCTCGCGATGATGAACCGCGAGTTTCAACTCATTCTTCTTCCCGGCGACTTCGGCACGCGCTTTGTGACATGGAGTCACATAGTTTTTGTTGAACTCATCTAACGTCATCCCGGCAAAGGACTTTCCTGGACGAACGGTATTCCATGCGTTTAGGAGAGTATCAATGCCTTCAATTATGGCTGCTGAACTAGGCATATTAGCCTCCGCTTTCTGAGGTTTGATGTAATCCAAGCCACACCAGCTCCGTGTTGCCGGCATGGGGAAAGAACTCTAGGTATACCATAGGCTATTCCCCCTAGCTGTCACGAGGTCGGATGAAATAGTTCACATTTTCCCGCAACGAATCACCCATTGACCGACGAACGAGTTCCTCAGCGGTTCTCTTTGGTCTGATTCTGTCGTGCTGACTGGCCGGCCCAGATCGACGCTCCTTTGGGCGGATAAAGCGAATTTTTCCAAAACAGAGTCGGTCCGTGCGCTGGATCGCTCGGTTTCGGAAAAAATCACGACAACCGCGCCAAAATACGGTCGATTTTCCGGTTTGGAGACTCTTCGGAAGCAAAACCTGCCGGATTTCGGTTCCGAACTCGTCGATTCCCCCGCCGATCGACCGTATTTTTGAAAAACAAAGCTTTCCCTCTCGCGGATCCCTTATTCCCGGACGCGAATCCCCTTTTCCGGCGAGTTGCTCGACCATTCTTATGCGCGGAACCCTTATTCCGGCATGCAAATCGACTCCATTTCAGCGCAACCGAAGGCTGCTGGCCGGCCATGCCGTTTTCACATTCAACACCCACGCTCCGTCCTGCGCTCGCCCTGGTAGAAATCGTTCAGCCCGCCGTCCATTTCGTAGCTGAAGCGCTGCGCACTTCAACTCCACTTACCCTGCCGGCTGAATGGCTACTATGAGAGAAGCCGTTTCAGCGTTCAGCCTTCGCGTTCGCCCGCAACTGAACGACGAAGTGGTTCTGCCAGCACGATCTTTGTCGCCCAAGCGCGAAGCTGTCCCAGCTCTTCTACTCTTCGGAAGACCTCCACGCTAAGCGCAAACCGTTGCGCTAGTCGACCAGAGCGGAGATTTCGGGATTGATTCGAAACTGCGGGCCGCAACTTGCCATCGCGTATCGGAATTCATAATAGATCGGGACTGCGAATCGTCGAAGAATTTCGAACAATCGCCGGAACCCTCCTGCAGGTATCCAAGCCCCCTGGTATGCTTGCCCGCGAATCATCGCTTTTCCATGCGCACACCCGACCATGCTCCCTCCACCAGTCCCAATGCCCGCGCACTTCTCCCGGATTTCGAAGTAATGGAACATATGTGCTATGGCCTTGAACAACCCGCCATTTTGCTACGCCCGCGTTACTACATGGGATACTGTGTCCAGAATACCATTCAACATCGCCTCGCGGCAGTCGTCGGGGCCCGCCGCCTTGCGCCTCCTGTTTCACAGCAACGCCCGCCTCATCACAGGCCGGCGCCTCACCGTCATCTCGATCGCCATCAAGTTGGAGGTCTGTGATCGGACGATCAGACGAGGCATCTCCGTGCCTGGCCACGAATACGGGATCCCAAACTCAACCTCCCCGCTTTCCACCCTTCAAATCGCTGGAGCGAGTGCAGGGAAATCGTTGCAAAGATTGAGGGGTAGGCCGGCCATTGTCCCACCCGGCGTGGTATTCTCATCCCAGCGCAAGTCGCTCCTCTATGGATATCTGTTCACGAAGTCCTTCATCTTTCACGGATCACCTTCGCCGCTCCGCGCACACCTCCTGCAACAGCCGATCCCATGACATCGAGCCCGCGCTCCGCATGAACGCACCCGTCGGGAACACTCGAATCGCCGGAGATTGTCACGATTTCCCGGCCTTCCCCCTTGCAGTGGAAGGCTGGCGACGGTTGCCTTTTCTCGCCCGCATTCCCACAGCCAAATCCATCGGTGAAAGCCCCCCGCAGTCCCGACCAAGCCGCCCGTGCGAACTTCGGCGCCCTTCTGAGCGCTCGGGCCGGGCCGTCGGCCGGATTTGCGAACCTTGCGTAGCTATCGCGCTGCTCTCTTCCTTTCTGATCCCCTTCCCATGGCCTGCCCCCGCATCACGTCCTTCGATTTATCCTTCGCCACCGGCATCGGTTTCGAGGCCACTCTCTAACGGCATCGGCCCTGCCCTCCTTCTCTCCGCCGTCAGAATCGCCCCTCTCCTTCATGGACCAAGCCCAACTCAACTGGATCACCAATTTCATCTGGGGCATTGCCGACGACACCCTGCGCGACGTGTTCGTCCGCGGCAAATACCGCGACGTCATCTTGCCCATGACCGTCCTCCGCCGTCTCGATGCCGTGTTGGAGCCGACGAAGCAGGCGGTGCTCGACATGAAGGCCGCGCTCGACCGTGAGAAGATCACCAATCAGGACGACGCCCTGCGCTCCGCAGCCGGCCAGGCCTTCTACAACACCTCGCCCTTCCTCCTGCGCGACCTCAAGTCCCGCAAGACCCAGCAGACGCTCAGGGATGATTTCGTGGCCTACCTCGACGGTTTTTCGCCGAACGTGCAGGACATCCTCAAGAACTTCGAGTTTCGGAACCAGATCCCCAAGCTCTCCGAGTCCGACGGCCTGGGTCAGCTCATCGAAAAGTTCCTCGATAAGGACATCAACCTCAGTCCTCGACCGGTGGGCGAGCTCCCCGGCCTCGACAACCATTCCATGGGCACAGTATTCGAGGATCTGGTGCGCATGTTCAATGAGGACAACAACGAGGAAGCCGGCCAGCACTGGACGCCGCGCGATGCAGTGAAGCGCATGGCCAGCCTCATGTTCCTGCCCGTGGCCGACAAGATCGAGTCCGGCACCTACCTTCTCTACGATTGCGCCTGCGGCACCGGCGGCATGCTCACCGTTGCCGAAGAAACCCTCCAGCAGATCGCCACCACCCACGGCAAGCAGGTCGCCACCCATCTTTACGGCCAGGAGATCAACGGCGAAACCTACGCAATCTGCAAAGCCGACCTCCTGCTCAAGGGCGACGGCGACGCGGCGGACAACATCGTCGGCGGCCCCGCCTTTTCGACCCTGTCGAACGACCAGTTCCGTTCCCGCACCTTCGACTTCATGCTCGCCAATCCGCCCTACGGCAAAAGCTGGAAGAGCGACCTGGAGCGCATGAGCGGCGAGGGCGGCAAGAAGGAGGTCAAAGACCCCCGCTTCCTCATCGAGCACAAAGGCGATCCCGAGTATTCGCTCATCACCCGCAGCAGCGACGGCCAGATGCTCTTCTTGGCCAACATGCTCAGCAAGATGAAGCACGACACCCCGCTCGGCAGTCGCATCGCCGAGGTGCATAACGGCTCCTCCCTCTTCACGGGCGACGCCGGGCAGGGCGAGAGCAACATCCGCCGCTGGGTCATCGAGAACGACTGGCTGGAGGCCATCGTCGCCCTCCCGCTGAACATGTTCTACAACACCGGCATTGCCACCTACGTCTGGGTGCTCACGAACCGGAAGCCCGAGCAACGCAAAGACAAGGTGCAGCTCATCGACGCCACCTCTTGGTTCAAGCCCCTGCGCAAGAACATGGGCAAGAAGAACTGCGAGCTCTCCCCCGATGATATTAAGAGCATCTGCGACACCTTTCTCGCCTTCGTCGAAACACCGCAGTCGAAGATCTTCCCCAACGCCGCGTTCGGGTATTGGAAGGTCAAGGTCGAGCGCCCGCTTCGCCTCCATAGCCAGCTCACCCGTCCGCGCATCGAGCCTCTGCGCTACGCCTCCGGCGACGAGGACATCCGCGCCGCCCTCTACGCGGAACTCGGCGAAGCCCTCTTCAACGATCCCTCCTCAGTCCGCCTGCAACTGGAGAAGCTTGTCAACGATTGGGGCAAAGCCGACAGCGAAGGCGAGGAGGACGAGGAAGGCGAGACCGACACCCCGAAAAAGAGTCTCTCCGACAAAAAGAAAAAGAAGCTGCTCAGCGAAGCCACCTGGAAGCGCGACGCCGCGCTTCTCGCTGTCGCGAACCTACTTCGAAAGGCCCTCGGTGAAGCCCTTTTCGAGGACCACAACGTCTTCCTGGAGAAAGTCGAAGCCACGCTCAAGCAACTCGACCTCAAACTCAGCGCCTCCGAACTCAAGCTCATCGTGGGCGCCGTCAGTTGGCGCGTGGAAACTGCTCCACCGGTGATCGCCAAACAGGAGAAGCTCAAGCCGGGGCAAACCCTCACCGAGCACGACAAACTCTGCGGCTGGTCCGAAATCCGCACTCCACACTCCGCCTTCCGCGTTCGCTATGAGCCGGACAGCGAACTCCGCGACTTCGAGCAAATCCCGCTGCTGGAGGAGGGCGGTATCGAAGCCTTCATCCGCCGCGAAGTCCTGCCCTACACGCCCGATGCCTGGCTGGTCGAGGCCGACACCAAGATCGGCTACGAGGTCAGCTTCACCCGCCACTTCTACCAGCCGCCTAAGCTCCGCACCCTCGCCCAGATCAGTGCCGACATTCTTGCACTGGAACAGGAGACCGAAGGCCTGCTCCATGAAATCACGAAAGGGCGCACCGTATGACGCCACTGGAACTTGTAAGGCAGCTCAACGAACTCGACGAGCGGCCCCGCATCGAGGCCAAGTCGGGATCGGACATGGGAAAGTCCATCCTGGAAACCGTCTGTGCTTTCTCCAACGAGCCTGGCATGGGGGGCGGCTGGCTATTGCTTGGGGTCGCGCCCGATGAGCAGGCCTTTTGGCCACAGTATGAAGTCGTCGGTGTGCCGAATATTGACAAGCTTCAGGCGGACCTCACGACGCAGTGCGCCACTACCTTCAATGTGGCCATTCGCCCCCAGATGGAGGTGGCAGAGATTCAGGGGAAGCGGGTCCTGTCCGTGTTCATCCCTGAGGCATCCAGTGCTTCGAAGCCCGTTTTCTTCACCGCTACCGGCTTGCCCAAGGGAGCCTACCGCCGCATCGGCTCCTCAGATGTGCGTTGCTCGGCAGAAGATCTTGCGGTGTTTTACAGCGACAGAACCGCCCAGTCGCTAGATGCCACTGTTCTTCCTGACGGCGAAATGGAGGAGATCGATCCCGCTAGCGTCGCGGAGTATCGTCGGCTTCGCCGGGAGATCAGCCCTGGCGCGGAGGAACTTTCGTGGGACGACACCGATCTTCTACGGGCACTCCGCTGCGCGGATGCTGATTCCCACGGCGTGATGCGTCCCACGGTATCGGGCATCCTGCTCTTTGGCACCGCCTTGGCCCTGCGCCGTCATTTTCCCATGGTCCGGGTCGATTACATCCGGGTGCCGGGACGGCAGTGGGTGGAAGACCCCCATCGCCGCTTCGAAACCATCGAGCTGCGGGCCCCTCTCGTCCGCCTCATTGGCCGAGCCATCAATGCCATCCTTGACGACTTACCCAAGGCCTTCTCCCTGCCGGATAACGCCATTCGCCGCGAGGACCTGCCGCTTATTCCCACCCGCGTTCTGCGTGAGGCCGTGGTCAATGCTGTGATGCATCGATCCTACCGCATCCACAGCCCCGTTCAGATCATCCGCTACTCGAACCGCCTCGAGATTCGCAATCCCGGTTACTCTCTCGTCGCCGAGGAGCGCTGGGGAGACCCCGGTTCCGTGACGCGGAATCCCCACCTCGCCACCGTCCTGCATGAGGTAAACTTCGCCGAGACCAAGGGCTCGGGCATCCGGGTCATGCGGTATCTCATGAGTGAGGGGAATCTCACCCCGCCCACCTTCGAGTCTGATCGGCAAAAGGACCTTTTCGTCGCCACCTTTCTCTTCCACCATTTTCTTGGGCCTGACGACTGGCAGTGGCTGCGATCCCTGAGCATTGAGGGACTCTCCGACGAGGACGCCCGGGCTCTCGTCTATGTGAGGGAAACACTTTCCATCGACAATGCCGCCTACCGCGACCTCAACCAAGTGGATGTGCTCAACGCTAGCCAGCACCTGCGCCGCTTCCGCGATCAAGGCCTTCTGGAACAGCGGGGAAAAGGCTCCGCAACTTATTACGTCCCGACTCAGCGATTTCTCCAAACCCTGGAAGGAGCTAAATCGAACCCCGGTGACAAAGTCCTACCCCGCCAAACGATACAGTCCGACGTCAGAGCTATACCGAATTCGGAGGGAGCTATACCGAATTCAGGCGCAGGTGTCCCGGATTCCAGCCTAGTCGCCTCGGCTTTTACCCTGCCAGAAGAACTCCGGGCCCAGATGGCCGGCCTCGGTGCCAAACCGCGACAAGAACCCCTTCGCCAAGCGATTCTGGCGCTCTGTGCTCACCAGCCCATCGGTGCTCAACAACTTGCAACTCTCCTCGGGCGGGCCAAGAAGCACCTGATCAACGACCACCTGAGTGAAATGGTTGCCAAGGGCGACCTTGAACTGACCCTGCCTCAACAGCCCAATCATCCCCGCCAATCCTACCGCGCCGCTTTGCCCAAGGAGGAACGGCCATGATCGAGGGTCTCAAACCGTATACGGAATACAAGGAGTCGGGGCTGCCGTGGCTCGGGAGCGTTCCGGCTCATTGGGTAACGAAGCGCGGCAAGTCCTACATGACCGCCATTGACCGTCGGTCGCAGGCGGGGAAAGAGGAACTGCTCACGGTCAGCTCTGCTCGTGGAGTGATTCCGCGCAACACTGCCAAGGTGACGATGTTCAAAGCGGAGTCCTATGCTGGCTACAAGCTGTGCTGGCCGGGCGATTTGGTCATCAACAGCCTCTGGGCATGGGGCGGCGGCTTGGGAGTAGCGGCCCATCACGGCATCATCAGCACCGCCTACAGTGTCTATCGGCCTCGCCCGTCGGCGCAGATGAATCCGCGCTTTCTCCATGAGTTGGTTCGGTCGTCATCTTTCAACTGGGAGTTACATGTCCGCTCAAAGGGGATTTGGATTTCCCGCCTTCAGTTGACGGACACTTCATTTCTGGACGCACCAATCCCGCTCCCGCCGCCGGTCGAACAAGCGGCCATCGTGCGGTTTCTGGATCACGCGAACCGGAAGATCGACGGCTTCATTCGCGCCAAACGAAAGCTGATCGGGCTGTTGAACGAACAAAAGCAGGCCATCATCCACCGTGCTGTCACCCGAGGTTTGAATGCGGCGACCGCATTCAAACCTTCCGGCATCCCCTGGCTCAGCGGCATTCCGGCGCATTGGGGAATTGTCCGCAACATGGCGCTCTTCGCCCATCGTGTAGAGCCTGGCGTTGCGGGGCATCCCGTGCTGCAGGTCAGCCTTCGTTCCGGTATCACCGCCGAGGAGTTGGACCAGTTTGGCCGCCCAAAGCGGCTCATTGCCGACGCCACGAAATACAAACGCATCCATCAAGGGGACATGGCTTATAATACCATGCGGATGTGGCAGGGGGCCGTAGGCGTTTCCCCCTGCGATGGGCTTGTTAGTCCTGCCTATGTTGTCCTCAAACCACGGCAGGACACCTGTGCGGACTTCTACGACTTCATTTTTCACACAGAGATTTACAAGCAACAGGTCAACCGACAGTCCACCGGCATTGTCTCCGACCGCAATCGGCTCTACTGGGACAGCTTTAAGCAGATGCCGAATCTCACCTTGCCGCGCAAGGAACAGCAAGAGATCGTCACCTTCATCGCGAAGGAGACCGCGGCCCTCAACACCGCCATCGCCCGCACCGAGCGCGAGATTGCGCTGATGCAGGAATATCGCACGCGCCTGACCGCCGACATCGTGACGGGCAAGTTGGACGTGCGCGAAGCCGCCGCGAAGTTGACCGACTTGCCCATAGATACCGCGGCCACAGAACCCGCCGCCGAGGCGCTCGACGAAGCGAGCGACTTGGAGGATGCTGAACCGGAAGGAATTTGATTATGCCACAAGCAACCAACTCCGTTTTGATCCACCATCTGGCACCGCAGAACTTTCTATCCTTCGGGCCGGACAACGCGGGCATTGAACTGCGGGCGCTCAACGTCTTCATCGGCCCCAACGGCAGCGGTAAGTCGAACCTCATCGAGGCCATCAGCATCTTGCGGGCGGCCCCCAAAGATATTGGGGAGGTGACGCGGAAAGGAGGCGGAGTCTCTGAATGGATTTGGAAAGGGGGGCGCAGCGAGCGGGCGGAACTGTCGGCGTCCTTCAATAAGCCCAATTCCACTTTGCCTTTGGTCCACGACGTGGCGTTTGGAGCATCGGGCGGGCGGTTCGATCTCATGGAAGAGAAGATTCATGATCTGGCGGAGTCTGGTGGTATGTGGAACGGTTACTACAGTTCAGCGTTCACTGATGGGGGGCCGACCGTGGCCCGACTGAACTCTGAAGGCGGTCAGGATTGGGAGCCTGTGCCCTTCAAGCCCGGACAATCCATTCTTTCGCAGCTCCGGGATCCTGTCCACTTCCCGGAGGTCACCTGGTTGGCGGATGTATATGGGAGCATCCGCATCTACCGGGAATGGGCTTTCGGGCGCAGCGCTGTTTTTCGGGAACCGCAGAAAGCGGACATGCGGAACGATACATTGGAGGAAGATTTCTCCAATCTTGGTCTTTTCCTCAACCGTCTGAAAACCCGCTCACCCACCGCGAAGAAGGCCATCCTCGGCGGATTGAAGGACCTCTACGATGGGATTACCGACTTTGATGTGTTGATTGAAGGAGGGACGGTGCAGGTCTTTTTCACCGAGGGGGACTTCGTTATCCCGGCCACTCGTCTTTCCGACGGCACGCTGCGCTACCTCTGCCTGCTCGCAATCCTCTGCGACCCCGAGCCGCCGCCGCTCATCTGCATCGAGGAGCCGGAACTGGGCTTGCATCCCGACATTTTGCCGAAGGTCGCGGATCTGTTGAAGTCGGCTTCCGAACGCACCCAAATCATCGTCACCACGCACTCGGATATCTTGGTTGATGCGATGACGGATTGCCCTGCAACAGTGGTGGTGTGCGAGAAGCATGAGGGTAAGACGGAGATGAACCGTTTGGCGCCGGCCGAGCTCGCGGTGTGGCTGGAAAAATACCGTCTTGGGCAGCTTTGGGTTCAAGGCCATCTCGGAGGAACCCGTTGGTGAGCGCGCATCTTTATATTGAAGGCGCGGAGTCCAAGGAGGATCAAGTGCGCTGCCGCGAAGGCTTTCGCAAATTGATCGGGAAGTTGGGTTTTGCTTCTGGGAAAAGGATGCCCCGGCTCAGCGCGTGTGGCGGGCGCAACTCGGCATTCGACGATTTCAAAACAGCCCAAGCGCAAGGCAAACCAGGCGATTATATTGCCCTGTTGGTGGATAGCGAAGACCCCGTGACTAATGTCGAGAAGCCGTGGAACCATCTCAAGGTTCGGGATAATTGGGATCAGCCAGCCGGGGCAGTCGACGACCAGGTGCTCCTGATGACGACGTGCATGGAGACCTGGATCGTGGCCGACCGAGAGACACTGAGACGCCACTACGGACAAAAGCTGCAAGAGACGGCCCTCCCACCGACAAATCATCTGGAGATCCGGGGCCGGGCGGACGTTCACAGCAAGTTGGAGCATGCCACGCGTGGTTGTTCCAATGCGTACAAGAAGGGAAAGCGTTCGTTCCTGGTTGTTGGAGAATTGAATCCATCCGCGCTCGAATCCCTGCTGCCCAGCTTTGCGCGCGTGAAGAAAATCCTCGAAGCGAAGCTCTGAGCGCATGAAAACCGATACCACCGAAAAGGGACTCGAAAGCCTGATCATGCGCCACATGACGGGGACGGACGGCTTGGCCTCCGGCGCCGCCGGAGTGGCCGCGGAGACTGCGCCCGCTAAGGGCGGCAGTGGCTGGTTTGCCGGGAGGCCGGCGGCGTATGACCGGGAGTTTGCGGTGGATGCGGAGCAACTCTTCACCTTCCTCATCGCCACTCAGCCCGAGGAATGGGCGAAGCTGGGCATCGCCAACTACAAGGACAAGGAAGGCATGGCGCGGCAGAAGTTTCTCGCCCGCCTGCAAGGCGAGATCAGGCGGCGCGGGGTGATCGATGTGTTGCGGACGGGCCTCAAGCACGGGGCGCTGAGCTTCGACCTCTTCTACGGCAAGCCTTCGGCGGAAAACGCGAAGGCGGCGGAGCGTCACGCGAAGAACCGGTTCAGCATCACGCGGCAACTTCACTTCAGCCGGGAGAACAAGCGGTCGCTGGATCTGTGCGCCTTCATCAATGGGCTGCCGTTGATCACGTTTGAGCTGAAGAACAGCCTGACCAAACAAACGGTCGAAGACGCCGTTGAACAATACAAGCGCGACCGCGACCCACGGGAGACGCTGTTCGAGTTCGGCCGCTGTGTCGTTCACTTCGCGGTGGATGACCACGAAGTGGCGATGTGCACCGCACTCAAGGGCAAGGGCGGCACGGCCAAGGATTCGTGGTTCCTGCCCTTCAATCAGGGCTGGAACGATGGCGCCGGGAATCCCCCGAACCTGGACGGGCTCAAGACGGACTATCTGTGGAAGCGTATCCTCACCCCGGAGCGGCTCACTGAGATTCTAGAGAACTACGCCCAGGTGGTGGCGGTTGAGCACCCGAAGACGGGCAAGAAGAAGCAGGTGCAGATTTTCCCCCGTTACCATCAGCTCGATGTGGTGCGGAAGATTCTAGCTGACGTGCAGGAGCACGGGGCGGGCAAGCGCTACCTCATCCAACACAGTGCGGGTAGCGGGAAATCGAACTCCATCGCGTGGTTGGCGCATCAATTGATCAACCTCACGAAGGACGGGAAGCCGGTCTTCGATTCCGTCATCGTCATCACGGATCGCCGCATCCTCGACAAGCAGATCCGCGAGACGATCAAGGGCTTTGCCCAAGTGAGCAGCATCATCGGTGCGGTAAAGGAAGGTGCGGGCCAGTCCAAGACGGAGCAGCTCACGAAATATCTCAAGGACGGCAAGAAGCTGATCATCTCCACGGTGCAGACGTTTCCCCATGTGCTCGATAGCATCGGCGATGAGCACCGGAGCGGGAAGTTCGCGATCATCATCGACGAGGCGCATTCCAGCCAAAGCGGCAAGACTTCCTCGGCCGTCAGTCAGGTGGTGGCGGACAGCGAGGACGAGATCAACGACGCCCTCGACGAGCGCATCAAAAAGAAACGGCTCGCGAAGAACGCCAGCTACTTCGCCTTCACGGCGACGCCGAAACACAAGACGCTCGAAATGTTCGGCGTGCCGTACTCCGAAGGCGGGGAGGTGAAACACCGGCCCTTCCACGAATACACGATGAAGCAGGCCATTCAGGAAGGCTTCATCCTCGACGTGTTGAAGAACTACACGCCGGTGGATAGCTACTACCGCCTCGCCAAGACCGTGGAAGGCGATCCCGAGTATGACGTAAAGAAGGCCCGCAAGAAGCTGCGTCTCTATGTTGAGAGCCACAGCAAAGCCATTCGCGACAAGGCGGAGATTATGGTCGACCACTTCCTCGAACAGGTGATCGGCCAGAACAAGATCGGCGGTCAAGCGCGGGCCATGGTGGTGACCGGCAGCATCCAGCGGGCGATCGAGTACTTCGTCGCCTTCAACGCATACCTCAAGGAGATCAAGAGTCCCTTCCGGCCCATCGTGGCCTTCTCTGGCGAACCGGAATTCAAGGGCGAGAAGGTGAGCGAATCGAAGCTCAACGGATTCCCCAGCGGCGAGATTGCGGACAAGATTCAGGACGACCCGTATCGTTTCCTCATCTGCGCCGACAAATTTCAGACCGGCTACGACGAGCCCCTGCTGCACACCATGTATGTGGACAAGGCGCTCAGCGGTATCAAAGCCGTGCAAACGCTTTCCCGCCTGAATCGGGCGCACCCGAAAAAGCACGATGTCTTCGTCCTCGATTTCCAGAACGACACCAAAACCATCGAGGAATCCTTCGCTGACTACTACCGCACCACAATCCTCAGCAAGGAGACGGACCCCAACAAACTTCACACCCTCAAGGGCGAGCTGGACAAGTACCAGGTCTACTCGCCGGAGCAGATCAACGCGTTGGTTGAGCTCTATTTGGGCGGCGCCGGCCGCGAAAAGCTGGATCCGATACTCGACGCCTGTGTGGCGGTCTATACGAGCGATCTCGATGAAGACGGGCAGGTGGATTTCAAGGGCAAGGCCAAGGCGTTCACGCGCAGCTACGACTTCCTCGCCACGATCCTCCCGTATGGCGTGCAGGATTGGGAGAAGCTCTCGATCTTCCTGAATTTCCTCATCTCGAAGCTGCCCGCGCCCATCGAAGAAGACCTGGCCAAAGGCATTCTCGAAGCGATCGACATGGACAGCTACCGGGCTGAGAAGAAGGCGACCATGGCCATCGCGCTGCCGGATGCCGATGCCGAGATCGAACCGGCGCCGACATCCGGCGGCGGACACAAGGCCGAGCCAGAACTGGATCGGCTCTCGAACATCGTGAAAGCGTTCAACGACCAGTTTGGTGGGCTTTTCGCGGATTCGAAACGGATGGAGGGTCGCATAACCGGCGAGATCCCCCATAAGGTGGCGGCCGACGTAAAGTATCAGAACGCGAAGAAGAACTCCGACCGGGAGAACGCCAAAATCGAGCACGACAAGGCGCTCAAGCGAGTCATCACCGCGCTCTTCAAAGACGACGCCCAGCTCTTCAAGCAATTCCAGGACAACGAGTCCTTCCGTGGTTGGCTCACCGACACCGTCTTTGGGATGACCTATGAGGAGTGAAGCTC
The DNA here is from genome assembly GCA_903960515.1 of uncultured Verrucomicrobiota bacterium. GTDB lineage: Bacteria > Verrucomicrobiota > Verrucomicrobiia > Opitutales > Opitutaceae > CAJCBL01. The sequence continues at coordinate 954 of CAJCBL010000261.1, read as the reverse complement.
CCCGAATCCCGCGACATCGAACGAACTGCCATGTGATTTCGCCTAGGTGACAGCATCCAACTAGCAACCCATCGCAACAATGAATCCCACCATTTCCTCGAAAGAATTCGTAGACGTTCTGTGTCAGTTCGAAGCCCGGGGTTTCGCTGAAGAATTATATGCGGAGGCCATGAATAAGGGCATCGATCCACGAGTGTTGGTGGGCGTGCACTATCGGCTATTTTCAGAGGAGGAGGGACGGGCACTGAAACTGGGGGAGGCTATCACGAGGGTTAATGGATTTTTTGATTCAAAACCGAAGCCGCAACCAAGACTGAGTAAGCAAAAGAGACATGTTTCGGGTATTCAAACGAACAGGCTTGGGCTCGGGAGCCAGGTAGCGAGCGCGCTCCGGTATATGGCGATGCAACGGGATTCTATGTCCGACTAACCTGGCCGTTTTTTGAAGCCCCCCTGACGCCTTCAATAAACGTCCCGGCTACCCAAGGGCTCCAGCCAGGGGCAGCCGTAGATTCTGCGCCACAGAGCCCATCTATTTCTCAGCGATTTCAGAAAGCGGGAGGAGGAAAGTACAATGCCCCGTATCAAGGACCTCACAGAGGTCTGTGGACGGGGAGCTTCTCAATATGTCCGCGCCCGCAATCATGCGACCCCGTTTTGACACCGAATTGATACTCGCCGGCCCTAGCCCAGGCGTTTCGAAGGCCCTCCGCCGCGCCATTTTGCTCACCGGGCATTTGCAAGCTGTTCTCAGATCGAGCAAAGACGGCCTTGGCTGATCGGAGGAATACTCGATTTAGTCCTTTCAGCCATCTGCCTTCAGCATTCAGCCCTCTGCGTCCAGCGTGCCTGGGCATGGCCAACGCCTCGCTGCCCTTCCGTCTTTCAGCATTCAACGTTCCGCCTTCTTCCTTCTTCCCTAGGAGCCTGTCGGACTGAGAAATCAGCCCTGCC
>CAJCBL010000260.1 GCA_903960515.1 uncultured Verrucomicrobiota bacterium | reverse complement strand
GGCCGTGCTCGTCAATGCCGCGGGTGAGCAAGTCCTGCATCAGGCCCGTCTTGATCCGCTGCTGCTTCGCCACCAACGCCTCCGTCTGCTCGATCGCCCGATCCACCGCCGTCAGAATCTCCGCGATCTTGGTCTGCTCGGGGAGGGATGGCGCCAATATGCGCAATGTCCTAACTGCGGTCGAATTGATGGCCGGATAGTTCGAGCCGATTACCAACTCATCGATTTGGCGCGAGACTTGATCGGAGAGAATCGCGTAGAGGATGAATCGCGAGCAGGCATCCACCTTTGCCGTAAGAACGGCAAATCCAGTCGAAGCGATGCACGGGCTGTTCGTATGATTGAAATGCGCGAATGCCTTTAGGTTGGGCCTCACCATTGACATCAACACGTCCCCAGAATGCACCACTTTCCTAGCCCGACTTGGAGCCTCCTTGAATAGGGTTTCGGCTTGGGGCAAAGCTAGCCGACCTTCAGATGCTGAAGATATATCGAGGTAATAGAATGAGAAGTCCTTGGGCGTGCTCGCCGCCAGCGTCTCAATGTCTAGATCAACAAGCTCGTCTAGATTGCAGAGGATCCAACCTTTGGCCGGATTCATTTGATATACCCTAACCCTTTCAAGAATCCGTCGAGCGTGGCGAGGGTGGCGGTGCGGTCGGTCTCCAGGGCGCGGCTGCTGACGGCGTATTTGTCCCAGAGCAGCTCCACGGACTGGATGAGCCGGCGTTTGCCGGCGTTGAGGTAGCGGTCGAGTTGCTCGGTCGCCAGATCGTGGAGTTTCTTCAGGATGAGGACCTTCGCCTCGGCTTCGGTGAGCTGGCCGCCGATGGCGGCGAGCAGCGCATCGGTCTGCGCGAGCCGGGCTTCGAGCGTGGCCTGGTCTTTCTCCAAGGGCTTGAGCTCCTTGGCCGGCGCACCCTCTGCCCTCTTCGCCGCGATGTCGGCCTTCACCTTCGTCAGGAGAACCTCGCTCTCGGCCTTAAAATCGGCGGCGCCGAGGCGCTTGAGCTGGAGCTTGAATTCGAGGGCGTCGGTGAGGGTCTTGAGCTCGGCCTTCCCGTCCTTGATGGTCTTTTCCAGTACAGTGAGGGCTTTCTCCTGCGTCTGGAGCGCCTTCAATTCCTTGGCCGCGGAGTCGCCGGTGCTGTCGCGCAGGTCGTCGATCAGTGCCTTGAGGGCTTTCTTGATGATGGCGGAGGTGACACTCTCGTCCTCCTCCGGATCGTACGCGGCGACTTCCTGCGCGGCCTCGACGGCTTCGGCGAGTTCGCCCTGGGCTTCGCCGATCTTGGCCTCCAGGGCTTCGATGGCATCGGCCTCGGCCTGGAAGCAGGCGGCGACGAGGTAGGCGTCGGGAATGAGGGTGTGGTGCCAGCCGGTGGAGACGACAGTCTTGAGGTCGTAGCGGATCTGTTGCCACCAGTTCACAAACACGCCGGCGCTCTGGAATTCGTCGAGCACGCCGAGGGGCACGAAGCGCTCCTTCAGGGTGGTGAGCAGCTCGTGGCGGACTTCGGGCAGGCGCTTGCCGTCGCGCAGGCGGGCGAAATCGACGCGGGCGATCTCCCACCAGGTGAGGAGCTGCTCGCGATGGGCGGCGAGGGTGCGCTGGAGCGCGGGGGCGGCTTCGAGCGTGGCCTTGATCGCGGGCTTCGCGGTGACGGCGGGGGCGAAGGCGAGGTAACCGGGACGATCGGACAGCGGGGCGAAGAGAAGGGCGGAGGCGACGCCGAAGCGGGCGAAGTCGGGCGCACGGGCCTCGATCTCGGGCGCGGGCACGCCGCCGAGCAGGTGGGCCTGCACGTCCTCGGGCTCGGGGTCGGGCGTGTTGTCGACGTAGCGGCGGATGTTGAGGTTGCAGTCGTGGGTATCGACAATCTCGGTCTTGGTCACCAGGCGGCTGTACTTCGGGATGGCGAGGTGGCGGGTGAAGACATGGTCGATCTTCTCGATGTCTTCGGGGCGGAGTTTGTTCTGGGCCTTGCCCTCGGCGTATTCGCGGTCGGCGTTGATGAAGAGCACGCGGTCGCGCAGGGCGTCGGGCTTGTTCTTGTTGAGCACGATCACGCAGGCCGGGATGCCGGTGCCGTAGAAGAGCCCGGGCGGCAGGCTCACAATGGCCTCGATGGCGTCGTCTTGGATGAGGAGCTCGCGGATGAGCTTCTCCTTGCCGCCGCGGAAGAGCACGCCGTGGGGCATGATGGTGGCGGCGTGGCCGTCGCCCTTCAGGCTGGCGAGCATGTGCTGCACGAACATGAGGTCAGCTTTCTTGCCGGTCTCGGGGCACCACTCGCGGAAACGGGAGGGGAACTTGAGGGTGGCGCGGCTGTAGTTTTGGGAGAAGGGAGGGTTGGCTAGCACGCGGTCGAACTTGCGCACCGTGCCGGAGTCGAGGATGAGCGGATCCTCCAGCGTATCGCCATTCTCGATGGTGAAACGGGTGATGTTGTGGAGGATGAGGTTCATCACGCAGATGGACCACACGGTGCCGTTGGAATCCTGGCCGAAGAGGGCGAGGTCGTTGGGATTCTGGCCCTGCTCCTCCACGTATTGGTGGGCCTGGATGAGGAAGCCGCCGGAGCCCATGGTCGGGTCGTAGATCTCGTGGCCGGCCTGCGGCTTCACGATCTGGACGAGCAGGCGCACGACCTCGGCGGGGGTGTAGAACTCGCCGCCCTTCTTGCCGGCGCTGTCGGCGAAGAACTTGATCAGGTACTCGTAGGCGGCGCCGAGGAGGTCGGGGAACTCGAAGTTGTCGTTGACCAGCAGGAAGCCGGGCTGGCTGAAGTGGTCGAGGAGGTCCTTCCACTTTTCGTTGGGGATCTTGGTCTTCCCTTTGACGGCGTTGAAATCGATGTTGTTTTTCAGGACACCGGCGAGGGCGTCGTTCTCGTCTTCGACGGCGGCGATGGCCTTGTTGAGCATGTTGCCGATGTCGTGCTTGAGGTCCTTGAGGGCCGGCACGGGCTCGCCGTTTTCGTCGGTCCAGCCCTCATGCCAGCGGGCGCGAACGGGGACGAAGAAGGTCTCGCCGTAGGTGGCCTTGTCCTCCAGCAGCTCGGCGAGCAAGGCGGGGCGGTCGCGCAGGTGGGCGTAGTCGCGCCGGATGGCCTCGCGCTTGCGGTCGAACTCGTCGGAGAGGCGCTTGAGGAAGAGCAGGCCGAAGATGAACTCTTTGAACTCGGAGGCATCCATCTTGCCGCGCAGAATATCGGCGGACTTGAAGAGGAAGGATTCGAGCTGGGCGAGGGTGATCTTGTCGCGGGTCATGTGCGGAGGGGCGATGCCGGAAGCAGGGGGCAAACCGAGCCCGGCAGCGAGGTCCAAGCGCACCGGTTCGTGATCGAGTTGGCAATGCCGGAGCGGCAGTGTGCTCCGCCGGAAGCATCGATTCGGTGTTGAGCTCAGCTATTCGATCGAGCGCCGAGAGCCGGACCGCAGTGGTAAACACTGCGCAAACGAGCTGCTTGGATCAGGCCATCGGCTCCACCACAGCGGAGACCGCCGCCGCACTCGCCACAGTGTTTCCGCTGTCCCGCGCTCGGGATCTGCCCGTTGCTTCACCGGACGTAATTTTGGTTGCTGGTCGCCAGCGGCACGCTCGACGCGAGCAAACTCGCTTGGGTTCATTGACCTTGTGTTTTACCGGCACTGATACCGCCACGGGGCGCGCACCACCGGAGGCCTTGGCCTTCATTGCCGGCGTGCCACCACGCTTGACGTCCTTGCTTGTTGACTGCGCCGGCTTCGGTCACATCAACGCCTCACTCACTCGTGTTTTCTGCTACCCAGAG
>CAJCBL010000259.1 GCA_903960515.1 uncultured Verrucomicrobiota bacterium | reverse complement strand
GCAGGGATCGCGTGCAAGCACGCTCCTACGACGGAATGGCTACGGCTCACGGCGCCTCTAGAGCGAGACGCAGGAAATAGCGCGCAGCAGAATCGGCCGACTCGGGTCGACCAACTTCTATTATCACCCGGCCATTGGCGGGCGGCGCCACTGCGATTCGCGCCGCGCCTCCACCCAACCATTGCCAAGCACCGGTGCCGCTCTTGCGGGCGAGCGTCGTCCATGAACCGGCGGCGAGATTGGCGCTGCCTTGCACGATGTAGACAACATCCGCAGGTGCGACTTCAGGCAGGCTGAGCCGAAGCACGGGGCGGCCCGCCGAAATCACACCCTCGGGGAAGGCCGAGGCGCCGTCGCTGCCAGCGGATGAGAGCGGGAGGCGGCCCAACGCATATTCGAGCCGGTTGGACAGGCCATCGCTGTCGGGATCGGCGTCCGGTAGCGCTTGGGGGCCGCCGCCGGGGAACTGCACCGCTTGCCATGCAGCCCATCCGCTGGCTGTGACGAGCGGATCGCTCTGCCAGATCGTGCCGCCGTCGCCGACAGTGACGAAAGTGTGCTTGAAGAACACGGCGGCATGGCGCGCGGCAGCGGCGGGGGCCGGATACGAGGACCACTCGGCGCCGTTGAGCGAGAGAAGGTCGATCTGCTTGCCGTTGTCGTCGAGATTGGCGCCGGCTGCCAGCCAGATGCCGTCGCCGGAGGCCAGGGCCGGGCAACTTTCGTTGCCGGCGCGTGTGGTGGTGAACGATTGCCCGCCATCGGTGGATACCCGGAGTTGCGAATACCAGCCGCTGGCCACGAAACGGTCCTGTAGCCACGTGATCTTTTCGAAATACTGCCAGCCGCCGAGATCGACCCCGGAGGAGCGGTCGATCCAGGTGAGGCCGTCGGTCGAGGTGAGCACTTTGGCGGCGTTGCTTTCACCGACGACGAGCGTGAAGCGGCCGTCGCCCCAGGCGACGCCGGTGGCGTCGGCCGAGCCGAGCGCGGCCACCGCGACGGGTGTCCACGTGATGTAGTCGGTCGAGCGCAGGACTTCGCCGCTTATGCCTACCGCGATCCCGATCGCGCCGGAGGAGGCCACGCTCTGCAGCCATGTGCCGGGTGTCGTGGATTTGTAGCGGCGCGTCCAGGAGGTGCCGTCGGTCGAAGTGTACAGCACCGATACCCAGCCGTTGTTGTAGTCTTCGCCCGCGATGATGAAGCGGGTGCCGTCCCAAGTGGCGGCCCGGAGGTAGATGTTGCCACCCCAATCGGGGAGCGAGCGCTGAATCCAGGTGGCGGCGTTGGTGGAGGTGAGCAGCGCACCGTTGTCGCCGGCGGCCACGAGCAGGGAGGGGCTGGCGGCGAGGGCGGTGAGGGTTGCAGAGACTCCGCTGCTGCGCTGAGTCCAGGTGCGAGCCGGGTCGGTGATCTCTACGGCGCGGGTGACGGTCGTGAGACCGCCGCGACCATCGCTCACACGCAGCGTTAAGGTGATGCTGCCGCCAAAGGAGAAGGAGGGGGTGATCTCGGCGCCATCGAGCACGGGATTTTGCGGGCCACAGTCCCAGGAGAAGGTCAAGGGATCGCCGTCGGCATCGGTGGCGGTGGCGGCGAAGCGCACGGACTGGCGGGCGGTGGCCGTGGCGGGTGCTGCGGTGATGGTGACCACGGGCGCAGCGTTGCCGGGGAAGAGGCTGTCGCTGGTGCGGATAGCCGCGGCGTTGCCCACTGCGATGAAGCGGCCGGCCCCGAAGGCGAGATCGTTGAGTTGGGCGACGGGTTCGGCGCGAAGGGCTCGCGTCCACGTGCGCCCGTCGGTTGATACGAGGAGGGCGGCGGGGGAGCCGCTTTCGTCCATCGCCTGGGCGGAGAGGAGGAGGGTGCCGTCGCTCGCGGTGGCCAAGCGATGGGTGGTCCAGGCAGTGGAGAGCGGCAGGGAGGCCTCGAGCCAAGTGAGGCCGTGGTCGGTGGAGTATTTTAATCCGCCGTACCAGCCCATCGCATAGGCGGTGCCGCCAGCGGCTTGGAGACCGAAAATGTCCGAGGTGAAAGCGGCGCGGCGAGTCCAGGTGGCGCCGTCGCTGGAAGTCCAGAGGAGCCGGGGCCAGCCGGCGCCGGCTTCCACCGATACGGCAAGCCACGCAGCGCCGTCCCAGATCACATGTCGGAAGTCGGGAAGTCCCGGGACGGTGGTGACGCTCCAGTTGGCGGCATCGGTGGAGCGCAGGACGGCGCCGGAGGAGGCCACAGCGAGGTAGGTGGATCCGTTGGAGGCTACATCGTTGAATTTGGGGATGCCGGAGGGGAACGTGGACACCTGCCAGTGAAGACCGTCGGCGGAGAAGCCGATCTGGCCGGCGTCGGCGCCGGATTTCTTCCCGGCGAGCACGAAACCATGGTCGCCGAAGGCCAGTTGTGGTTGCGACTCGAAGCCGGGCACCGAGCCCGCCGCGCTCCACGTGGTGCCATCCCAGCTCAGGCTGATTTGGCCCCAATAGTTGGCGGCGACCAGGCGGCCCTTGCCCGCGACGATCTCCAGGAGGTCGTCGGTGGTGGCCGCCGTTCTCCCGGTCCAAGTGTTGAGCGGATCGGTGACGGTCACTGAGCGCTGGGCGGTGGCGGTGCCGCCCTTCATGTCGCTCACGGTGAGTGAGAGCGAGTAGGTGCCGCCGACAATCCAGGAATGGGAGACGGTGCCGCTGTTGTTGCTGGGCAGGCCGTCGCCAGTATCCCAGCCGTAGGCGAGGGAATCGGAGTCGGAGTCGGTGGCGGAGGCGGTGAAGCTGGCCGGGGTGCGCGCGGCTACGGTGGCCGGGCCGGAGAGCGGGGCGAGCACCGGTGAATGGTTGCCGGGGAACGCCCCGAGGTTGACGCGGACGTCCAAATACTGCTCCGGGCCGGAACCGCCGACGGAGAGCGGGGTGATGTGCACTCCGGCGGCCGTATCGGAGTAGGTGCGGCCCAGAGCGAGCGGGGAATCGGCGAGGCCCGCGGCGGAACCGGGGGTGGAGTCGAGCAGCCAGGAGCGATCTTCGCCCGGGCGTTGCCAAAGCAGGCTCGCCCCGCGGGCGAAGGCCGGGTTTTCACCGAAGGCGGGGCGGAATCCCAACCAGTAATACTCTGCGGCGCCGGCGGTAGCGGCCTTGGTGATGCGTACTCCGCGCGGGGCGCCCACGGTGGCGGAACTGTCGATGCGGTAGAGGCGGTGAGTGCCGGAGCCGGAGGCGGTGGCATCGGTCCACTGAGCGGTGGTGAGCCAATTGAGCCGCGCCTTGGCCTGGGGATGGAAATACCCGCGGTCGACGGGGCCGGAGCCCATGATGTCGAAGCGATCGCCGTACTCCACGCTGGTACCGGCTCCGATGGGCGAGGCGCCGGAGGCTTGCCAGAGGCTGGCGTGGCCCAGGCCGTAGTTGTGGCCGAGCTCGTGTACGTAGATGCCGGCGTCGTTGGCCTGCTGAATCCACAGATCGGAGCCGCCTACGCTCGCCAGGCCCGCGTAGCCCATGCCGCCGGCGTAAACGCCGATGTTGTCGAAGAAAATGCCCACGACATCGAAGTCGCCCAAGCCGGCGTCGCCTCCGGTGCCGGTGGTGCTGCTCGGGCCGAGGTTGATCGAGGCATCGGCGCCGGAGCGGGAGGAGCGGAAGATGTTGCGGGCATCGCGGAGCAACTCGGAATTGAGGCTGGAGAAGCCGGGTTGGCCGTAGGCGGGGTTGCTCTTGCCGGCATAATTGGCGGCGGTCTGCGGCAGACGGTAGACGTTGGCGCTCACGCCGCCTTCGATCCACGTTTTGTTGTACGACATGGCGCGGATGGTCGCGCTCGTGGTGCCGTTGAGCAGGTTGGCGGCGTCGGGTTGGGAAACGGGTTCGCCGGCGTCGTCGGCGAAGTCCACTCGGATGAGGAAAACCTTCTTGCGCGTCTCGGTCCATGCGCTGGCGAGCTGGTCGGCCAGAGTTTGGGCGGCGGCCAGGTTGAAGACGCCATCGGGGCCGGCCGGAAGGGTGGCGGAGGCGAGGAGTAGGCTGGAGCCAGAGTCGGGGCCGGGGCGGCTATCGAGTGCGGAGAGTGCGGAGTCGAGTTGGGCCATTTCCTCGGGGCCGGAAAACGCGAAGACACGGCCAGCGGCCAGTGCGAACAGCCCGGGGCCGTTGAGCGGCAGGCCGGTGGCGAAGCTGCGGGAGAGATCGGGCTGCCCGGAGGGGAACTGCTCCAGCACGGTGGCTCGTTCCTGGGCGGCCACTGCGCGGAATACTCCTTCGGCAACGGCGGCGCAGCCGTCGAGGACGATACCGGACACCGGGAGGGCTCGTTTGCTGGTGAGGTGGAGGCGTTGGCCGTAGGTGAAGGCGGCGGGAGTGGAGCCGTCGGGCAAGGAGAGTAGGGCCAAGTGGTCGGCGGTCGGGGCGGCGGCGCCGGGGGAGTTGGCGGAGCCGGCACACACGGGCAGGAGACTGAAAGAGGCTGCGGCGCAGAAGGGACGCTCTACGAGGGCGCGCAGTTGGGCCGGTAGTGCCTGGTACTCGTCGAAGCGCAGGGCCAGGGCGAGGGCTTGGCGCGGGTTTTCGCGGATGAGCTGCAACAGGTGCTCGCGGCGGGCAGCGGCGAGGGAGCTGCCCCGGGTGAGCCACGCTTGGCGTTGGTCGGCGGTGACGCCGGAGGCCTCGGCCGCGCGGTATTCTGCGATCCAGTTCCGGAGCTCGGTTGTGGGCGCCGGGGCGGGGGCGAGTGCGGGGTCGGCGATGGATGGTATTGCCGCTGCGGCGGTGCCCGGGAGCGTGCGAGGGAGGTCGGATTTCGGGCCGGGGCGGGTGTACCACAGGCCCGCCGCCAGTGCTGCAGCGAGGGCGATGCCCGCGAGTTGAAACCACCTACGCCGGCCGGGAAGGAATCGCATCTGTTTCATTGGGGGAAAGGGCTTGGAGTATCGGATGCCGCGAAACCGGGGCGGGGGAAAGAGTTTTCAGAGTCCGGGAGGCCGCAGGGAGGGCGGAAGGAGGGAATTGGATGTGTCCTGCAACGGACGGTACGGAAACAGGTACGACCCTGCGGGAAGAAAAGGCTGAAGGCGGAAAGCTGAAGGCTGAACGCAATCCACGGAAAGCGGTGTGGATACGAGGTCCGACCCAGCGACGGAGGGAATGAGGGGATCGGGTGTAGGAGCGAGCTTGCTCGCGATTCCGAGCTCGGGGAAACGGCGCTGCACAGGGATCGCGTGCAAGCACGCTCCTACGACGGACGGTCCGGACACAAGGTCTGGCGCTGCGTCGGAATGGACGCGGGGATCGGTGTAGGAGCGAGCTTGCTCGCGATGGATTGGGGGAACGGCGGCGCGCAGGGATCGCGTGCAAGCACGCTCCTACGACGGAAGGTGTGGACACAAGGTGCGACCATATACCGGAGGGAATACG
>CAJCBL010000258.1 GCA_903960515.1 uncultured Verrucomicrobiota bacterium | reverse complement strand
TGTTGCCGCAGGCGGCGAAGGTGTAGGGCGGCGTGGTGACGGTTTCCTGGAGGATGCGGAAGACCCAGTTGTGCGGGGTGAGGATGGTGTTGTTGAGGATAAGGCAATCGCTGGCACCCACGATGCCGGCAGCGGCCTCGGCGCCTATGATGACGTTGGCTATGGCGCGGATGCGGCGGGCCTCGTAGTTAATCGCCGTGGTGGAGAGGGGCGCGCGGAAGTAGACCAAGCCGGTGCTGCCTCCGATATGAAGGCCCCTGCTGCCGCACTCTTCGACCCAGTTGCCGCGGATCTCGATGTCGGTGCTGCCGCCCTTGGTTTGGATGGCGTTGGTGCCGGAGCGTACAAAGCGGTTGCCCACCAGCAGGCCGCGGTGGCAGCCCACGTGGTCGATGCCGCTGCCGCCGGCGCTTCCATCGGTGATCTCGCAGCCGAGCACGAAATAGTCGTTCACGCCGGAGAGCTTCATGCCGTCCTGGTTGCCGCCGGTGCCGATATGATGGATGCGGAGGTCGCGAAAGACGATGTGCTGGGAGGCCTCGGGGTTGGCGTAGGCGCCGCCGTCGTCGCAGTTGATGCCGTTGTCGGTGGAGGCGGTGATCTCGAGGTTGTGGAGGATGAGGTAGCGGACTGCGGTGAGGTGGATGCCCTCCGCCGAGCCGTTGACAACGGGCCGGGGCTCGCCGGGGGCGCCGCCGAGCCAGATGGGCGAGGTTGCGGTGCCGGCGAGGTTGGAGATGTAGGTTCCGCCTGAGTAGGTGCCGGAGTGTATGACGATGCTGGTGCCCGGAGCGGCGGCAGCGGCACCGCGGCCGATGGTGCGCAAGGGGCGGGCCGCGCTTCCGTCGCCGTTGGAGTCGTTGCCAGTGATGGCGACGTGGATCTCCCGAGTGGGGCTGAGCCCGGTTTCGAAGGTGGCGGTACGGTTGCTGGGCAGAGTGGGGAGAGCGGCGAAAGCGGTGGTGGCAAGCGTGACGGCTACGAGGAGCGGGCGGAGGGAAGTCCTAGTGATCATGGGGCGTGTGCGTGTGGAGGCGGAGGGCCTAAGGCAGAAGTGAGAGTGCAGAAGGCTGAATGCTGAAGGCGGAAGGCGCGGAAGGCGGAGGTCCGAGGGCGGAGGACCTAAGGCTGAAGGCGGAGGGAAGAATGCAGAAGGCCCGGGGGCCTGTGGGGGAGCCATGCCAACGAAACATATTCCTAATCTTCCGGGTACGGCCGCTCCTACGAGTGGGGGTTGATGACGATATAGGGTTGCCTCACCCGCCGAAGCGCGGGCGAGGCGTGGTGTGATTGCGGTTTAAGGTTGGCTCACGCGCAGCCGCAGGAAGCGGCGGGGGGGCGAGCCCAAGGTGACGATATCCTGGGCGGTGACGCTGGCCGGGGTGCCGGCGGTGTAGGTAAGGCCGGGGACCGGTGCCCAGGTTGCTAGGTCGGTGCTGGACTCGACGCTATAGCTCAGGCCCGCAGCGGCGGCGCGGCGGTCGAAACTGAGCGTGAGGTAGGTCTGGCCGCCGGAGGAGACGGTGCCCAGGGTTACCGGGTTGGCCACGGGGCCGCGGGCGGCCAGGCCGAAGCCGAAGCGCTGCAAATTGGTGACCCCGGCGCCCTCGGGATCGGCAGCGGGGCCGGAGATGGCGTCGTTGGCGAGATCAGATCCGGCGAAATACTCGCTGCGCCATGCGGAGTAGGTTTGCGGCACAGGCACCACATATTCGTAAGCGCCGAGGTCGGGAGTGGCATCGCGGGTCACTCCGTCGAAGTCCGAGGGAAACGCGTAGGTCGGGTAGGCGGCGCCGATGGCCGGGGAGGGCCAGGCCAAGTGGAAATCGACAGCGGAGGCGAAATGGGGAGCGGCTTGGACCCCGTGCTGCTCCCGGCCGGTTGCTGTATAGAGGCTGGCGAGGGAGGTGTAGCTGTGTGCGCTGTCCCGGGCTAGGATGGGGCTGCCCGTAGCCATGTCGTAGAGATTGTGGTTAACGAAGGCCTGGTCACTGAATGCGCCATCGAGCCAGAGGCCCCCGCAGGAGTTCCTCGCGAAGATGTTATTGGCAGCGATGGTGGCGGTGGATTCCGCCTGTGAGAGGCGTAGCCCGGCGCCATTGTTGGGGCTGGCCGCATTGTACCCGTTTTCGACGCAGGTATTGTGGATTATAGTGCAGCGGCTCGAGCGGGTCACGGTGATGCCCGAGCCTTGGTTGCGGTAGGTCACGTTGTTGCGCACTACAGGCGGAGTTGCGATAGAGCCGAGGGCCTCGTTGGTGTCGACCATGATGCCGTTGCCGTCCCAGCCGGTGGGGTCGAGCTGGAAGGACTCGCTGTTGTTCTCGATGACCAAGCTATCGGCTCCGAACCCGGCGTTAAGCGCAGAGCTGCCGGGGGCTTCCATGGTCTCAGTGTAGTAGCCGGCGTAGGAGACGGTATTGCCCCGTATGGTGACCCCTGCGGTCAGGTGGTGAGTGCCGATGTGCCCGATCGCGTTGAATTCGCAGCGATTGTCTTCGATGAGGACGCGCCGGGCCCCGTAGGCGACGTTGATTCCGGAATCCAGGTTCTGGAAGCAATGGTTGCCGCGGATGATGGCGTCGGTGACGCTGGGGACCTCGGCATAATTGGACTCGTAGCTGAAGATGCCGATGTAACAGTGGTGCAACTCGTTGTCTGTCGAAGTCATGAACGAGGAGCCATTATTAAACAGGATGCCCGATGAGCAGTATGAGACCGTGTTGTGATCGAGGGTGATGTGTGAGCATTCGGAGAATGAGAATCCGGAGGTCCATCGTGCGAAGATGCTGTCGTACCACGCCATGTAGGTGGCGTATTTTCGGCGGACCTTGGCTTCGCGAGTGGCCCAAGCCTCGGATGGATCGATAGGCCCCACGGAAGTGTCGTCGATGCAGATGGCGGGCATATTGCTCCAGTTGGTGGGCGGAACGCGGTTGCCCTGGACGGTGATGCCGGAAAAGCGCAGCCACTGCTTGTTGCGGACGGAGAACTCGGCCTGGATGAGCGGGGTTTCGCCGGGGTAGGCGCTGAATACGATCTGGGCCTCGGCGGTTCCGGAGTTGGCCGGCACGTAGTACACCGTCGATGTGGCGCTACCGTACGTACCGCCGCGAAAATAGACGGTGTCGCCGGCTGCTGCATTGGTCATGGCTCGCTGGGCAGTGCAGGGGGTGGAGCTGCTCGCTGCCTGAGCCCAAGTTGCGGTCGGATTGGCGGTCGCGCTGACATAATATACCCCGGCCTGTGTCGCTGGCATGCAGGCACAGAAGCCGAGAAGGAATAGGCGTTTCGACAGCAGGAGTGGAGGCATAACGTTGCTGGGTGGTATTATGGGGACACATGGAGGCGCAACCGCAGGAAGCGGCGGGCTGCACCGGGGGCGCCCATGGCCACGGTATCTTGAGCGGTGACGCTGGCTGGGGTGCCGGCGGTGTAGGTAAGGCCCGGCACCGGAGTCCAGGTTACGAGGTCGGGGCTGGCTTCGATGCTATAGCTCAGGCCCGCAGCGGCGGCGCGGCGCACGAAGCTGAGCGTGAGGTAGCGCTGGCCGGCGGAGTCGATGGTGCCGAGGGTTACCGGGTTGGCGACTGGGCCGCGGGCAGCGAGGCCGTGGGCGTAGCGTTGGAAGTTGCTGACGCCGGCGCCGTCGGGATCGGCAGCGGGGCCGGAGATGGCGTCGTTGGAGAGATCAGATCCGGCGAAAGACTCGCTGCGCCAGGCGGTGTAGGTGGTCATCGCGGGATCGTGAGCAAGTACCGAAACCGGAGCGCTCAGGGGCGACTCGTTACCTGCCGCGTCGAAGGCCGAAACGGTGAACGTGTACACAGTTCCAGGCGCAAGCCCTGTCAATTCATAGCTGAGTGTCTCGCTTACCCCGACTAACGCACCAGTGGCGTCGTAGATTCTATAGCCTGCCACTCCGACGCTGTCCGTCGACGCCGCCCACGATAGATTTACCGCGCTGATCGATGTGCTGCCGCCTACGAGATTGGTGGGGACGCTCGGTGCTGTCGTGTCCGGAATGACAACCTCGACCTTGATATTGCCCCGGTCTGGCACGGCATTAAACCGTATGTAGAACAATCCGTTGCTCTGCGAGGCCCTAACAGCCGTTGTCGCATCCGCTTGTACCACTGCTAGTTCGCTCGCCGACCACGACGATGGCACCTGGACTTCAAGAGTGAGAGGGATGTTGTAGACTTCATCCGGCAGGGAGTCCGACAATGAGAACTCCATCTCGGATGCCCCTGTGGAGACAGTCTGCAGGTTGGCAGCTAGGCGCTGCTTCATGTAGCGAATAATATCCCCGTAGCGGCCGACCCACAACTCACCGCTGTCCTGCTGCGCTTTCAGCCAATCCATCAAAGTGGCGAAATTCGCTTCGGTTATCTGCCCTGCCTGAATTCCATGCCAGAAGAGATTGGTAACCCCGCCGATGTTGGTCGCAACTATTGCCTGAATAGCTTCAATGCTGCGATTGTCGCAACCAACGCGGTTAATGCCGAAATAGGGGTTAGGGTCTTGCGCGTCCGGATGTAACGCCATGTCATAGGTGAAGCCGTGGGAGTATCCCCGCACGCAGGTCTGGCTGTAGGGGCCGGCACTTTGATCCACGGAAATCACCCCGAGGCTTTCCAGCAATCTCCTTTGGTCATTGTTGCCGGCTGAACTTGGATTCAGGGCAGTGAGTACCTTATATCGAGGAATGTTTGCCTCGATTGCGATGACGCCGTTGCGGACATTATCGAGATAGTCTTGATAGTTCGCCCCTGGTCCGGTTGTCGGTGAGTAATAGGTGCCCAAATCAAAATGATCCGATGAATGGCTGCTCAACTCATGGCCATGCTGTACCATTGTGTTCCATAAGGCCCAGTTGCCAGAGACGCGGGGCCAATTGCTATTGATGGAGAAGTAGCAGTTTAGTCCCCTTGCGGTCATGATCGCATCCCCGTTGGTGCCGCCGCCATCATCGAAGCCAAAACATAGAGCCGATCTACGTCCGTCTTTCCATGGGAGAATGGAAATGAGTGACGGCAAGAGTGGTGTAACATTCACCGCCGTGCACTGCGCGCTCAGGTTACCTGCAGCGTCATAGGCTGCCACGCGATAGGCATACTGAGTTGCCGCAGTGAGGCCGCTGTCGCTGTAGGAATTGGTCGCCGCTGTCGCGATCTGCGTGGCGTTGCGGTAGATCCGATAGCCTGTAACGCCCACAGCGTCCGTTGAGGCAGCCCAGGTGAGCGAGACGGTGGAGCTGGAGGTGGCAGAGGCGGCCAGGTTGGTGGGGACGGTGGGCGGCTGGGTGTCGGCCGTGTTAATAGTGTAGGCGGCTGAGGCAACGGCGCTGTTGATGTAGCCGGAGCGATAGGCGATAGCGCGTAGGGTGGAGGTTGCGGACACGCTCACTGCTGCGCTGTAGACTGTGCCGGTGGTGGAGGTGGGGGTGGAGCCGTCGGTAGTATAGCGAATGGTGGCGCTGGCGGTGGTGGTGGTGATGGCCACCGACTGGGCGGCGGTGAAGGTGCCGGCTGCGGGGGTGAATGCGGGCGTAGCTACGGTGTCTGCTGGCGTGGTTGCGAAGATGAACCAGTTGAGGTTGTACAGGCCTCCGGAGGTGCCCGTGAAGACCAGATACAGGTTGTGGATCCCGGTGGCCCCGCTGACGCTGCACTGGATAGTTTGCCAAGCTTGCCAACTGCCGGTGCCGGAGACGGTGGCGGTGCCGACCAGCGGCCCGGTGGCGCTGTCGAGACGGACCTCGATCTGGCCGCCGGTGGTGGCGCTGGCTACTCGGGCCGAGAAGGAGGCTGCTGTGGTGCCGAAGTCTACCCTGATGAACACGGCGTAGGTGGCATTGGTGATCCAACCGATGTCGAGCCCGCCCTCGGCGCAGGATTCGGAGTGGATGGCGCCGGTGGCCGAGTCGTAGGTCTCGGCCTCGATCTGGGTGAAGGCGTTGCGGGTGGGGAGCTGTAGTGTGGAGGCCGTGGCGACGGCCGACTGGGCGGAGGCGTTGCCCGCGGCATCCAGGGCGTCGACGGTGTAGCGGTAGGCGGTGAAGGCGGTGAGGCCGGTGTCGGAGTAGGCGGGGTTGGTGCTGGTGCCGACCTGGGCCAGCGCGGTCGTTCCGGTGGTCCGGTAGATCCGGTAGCCGGTGACGCCGACGTTGTCGGTGGAGGGCGTCCAGGCGAGTGAGATGCCCGTGCTGGAGGTGGCCGTGGCGGCGAGGTTGGTGGGGACCGTGGGCGCCAGGTGGTCGGGCGGGCCGATGGTGTAGGCGGCCGAGGCCACGGCGCTGGAGATGTAGCCGGAGCGGTAGGCGATGGCGCGCAGCGTAGAAGTGGCGGATACACTCACTGGCGCGCTGTAGACGGTGCCCGTGGTGGTGGTGGGGGCGGAGCCGTCGCTAGTATAGCGGATGGTGGCGCTGGCGGTGGTGGTGGCGATGGCCACCGACTGTGCGGCGGCGTAGGTGCCGGCCGGAGGCGTGAAGGTGGGCGTGGCGACGGTTTCCGGGGCCGTGGTGGTGAAGACCACCCAGTTGAGGTTGAACAGTCCGGTTCCAGTGAAGACCAGATACAGGTTGTGGATTCCGGTGGCCCCGCTTACGGCGCACTGGACGGTATCCCACGTTTGCCAGGTGCCCGTGCCGGATACGGTGGCGGTGCCGACCAGCGGGCCGGTGGCGCTGTCGAGATGGATCGCGATCTGGCCGCCGGTGCTGGCGCTGGCCACACGGGCCGAGAAGGATACGGCGGTGGTGCCGAAGTCGACCCTGTTGAACACGGCACTGGAGCCGTTGGTGATCCACCCGAGGTTGAACCCGCCTTCGGAGCAGGGTTCGGATTGGATATTGCCGGTGACCGAGTCGAAGGACTCGGCCTCGATCTGGATGAAGGCGTTGCGGATGGGGGATTGCTGGGTGGTGGCGGAAATCGGGGCGGATTGGGCGGAGGCGTTGCCAGTACCATCCACGGCGGATACGGCGTAGCGGTAGGTGGTGGAGGCGGTGAGCCCGGAGTCGGAATACGAGGCGGTGGTGCTGGTGGCGACCTGGGCGAGGGCGGCCGCGCCGGTGGCCCGGTAGATCCGGTAGCTGGCTACGCCGCGATCGTCGTCGGAGGCCCCCCAGGTGAGGGAGATGGTGCGGCTGGAGGTGACCGAGGCTGCAAGGCTGGCGGGGACGGAGGGCGGTTGGGTGTCGGGGGTGCCGCTGGGCAGGCCGTCCCAGCCGGCCAAGCGGGCGAGCATCCACCACATGGCTTTGGCTACGCGTACAGCGCCGACCTGGCCAAAGTGGTATTCACCGTAGGCAGCCACCCCGTTGTCGGGGTGGAAGGTGGGGAAGGAGTGGGTGGCGCCGAGGTCGTCGGTCCAGGTGGAGGTGGCGGGCTGGCTGGCGTTGTTGTAGGAGAGGATGTCGGCAAAATCGAAGAGCATGCCGTTATGGGCGGTGACCCAAGCGCGGATACGGTCGTGCTTGAGCTCGCGGGAGTAGCTGCGTTCGGCGATATCAAGGTCTCCGATGTTGTCCATCGGGCCGGTGGTGAAGAAGGGCTTGATCGCTAGGCCGTTGGTGGCGCAGTAGTCGACGTACGCTTGGGTGGCGGTGAGGTAGGTATCGAGGTTCACCGTGTTTGCGGTCACGGCGAAGTCTTCGGTATCCAAGCCCCAGCACCGGTCGCCTTGGGGGCCGCCGGACGACCGCCCAGACCAACGTACCCGGTAGACGGGGTCGCGCTGGGTGCCCATGTTGGGCGTGTAGGGCGTCCAGGTCATGTCCCAGCACCAGCCAAAGCCGATGGCGGTGACGCCCTGGCTGTTGTAGCGGGCGAGGTGGGTGGGTACCAAGGAGGTGGATTGAGGGTTGGCGAACCAGTAGGCTTCGCCGCCGTAGCCGCGGATAACCCGCAGTCGTGGGTTCTGCGGATCAAATGTTGGGTACGATGGGTTCAGGGTACCGGCGGATTGGACGGCGTTCATCATCGCGCTGGCAGCCGGGCAGCGGGCGTCTTGGGCGGCGAGCAACTCGGCGCCTAGCCCGTAGGCGGTGGAGTGGGATTCGCCCGCGATGTAGACGAGCATCTGCCGGACTTGGGCGAGATAGGCGGGCGGGATGTCGACGAAGCCGTCTACGGCGCGGTGGTCGGCGATGATGGCCGTCGAGGGGGTCTGGGCGGGTAGAGCCCCGGCGGAGAGGACTCCGAGGGCTAGCGCGAGGAACAGGGGTTTCATGAGGGCAAGGGTAAGCGGAGGGCTTAGGGGTAAAGGGGTATGAAAAGAGCGGAGCGCTGAACCATGACCCAGAAGGCCACAGAGAGCACAGAGGCAGAGGAGCAGGGCGGAGGACCTAAGGCGGAACGCTGAAGGCCGAAGGCGGAAGGCTGAACCGGGAGGGGGCGGAACTAAGGCTGAAGGCGGAGCGGTACGGACGCGAGGTCCGACCCTATGGGAAACGAAAGGATGAAGGCTGCGGACGGCGTGGTTGAAGTCTGGAAGTCAAAGCCGGAAGGCGGGGGACGTAACCGTGGCCATCATGCCCACGAGGTGGTGTCGTAGTCCTGCGGTGCCGGGCGTTACGGGGCCCGTAGTAGGAGCGTGCTTGCACGCGAACCGCGCTCAGAATCGCGTGGCAAGCACGCTCCTACACGAGAAACTCAGAATCGCGTGCAAGCACGCTCCTACGAAGGGGGGTTAGGGCTGGGCGCGGTTCATGGTTGGCTGACGCGCAGCCGCAGGAAACGACGGGCTACGCCGGGAGCGCCCACGGGCACGGTATCCTGGGCGGTGACGCTGGCCGGGGTGCCGGCTGTGTAGGTAAGGCCCGGCACCGGTGCCCACGTGGCGAGGTCGGTGCTGGCTTCGACGATATACCTCAGGCCGGTTCCCATGGCGCGGCGGGGGAAGGCGAGCGTGAGATAGGTTTGGCCGCCGGCGGCGACCGAGCCGAGGGTCACCGGGTTCGCAACGGGGCCGCGGGCGGCGAGGGCGAAGGCGTAGCGTTGGAGGTTGGTGACTCCGGCGCCGTCGGGGTCGGCGGCGGGGCCGGAGATGGCGTCGTTGGCGAGGGCGGTGCCGGTGAAATTCGCGCTGCGCCAGGCGGCGTAGGTGGCGACTGGAGCCGGTACCGCGACCTGGTAGGCGTGGATGATAGGACGCGCGTTGAGGGCGTTGTACTGACAAAGATAGATGCGCTGGGTGGCGGGGTCGTAGGCGGCGCCGGCGATCTGGTCGTTGCCGTCGGCGCCAAACGGAATGGGCAGGGACCAGGTGGCGTAGGGGACAAGATCCCACGGCTGGGCTGTGCCGGCGGCCACTCGGGCGAGGTCCTGGGCGCGATAGGCCCACACGAAGGCGACGTAGGGGTAGGCGTGGCAGCCCTTGCCTCCGCTGGCGGGGTCGTAGATGTAGAGCACCCCGCCGGTGCCGGGCACAGGGGTGCGGTCGAGGGAGAGGTCGCTGGTGCCCAGGCCGTAGCCGGGTATCCCGATGCCGGAGGTGCCGAAGAAGAGCACGCTGTCCGAGCCGGTGGGGAACACCAGGCCGCTGGAGCCGGCAGCTTGGTTGAACTGGGGATTGGACTCGGTGGAGTTGCCCCAGGTGCCGAGGGTGAGGTGGTCGTAGGTGTAACCGACAAGCAGTTTCGCCGGCACTGGATCGACGGTGCCAAGCAGGGCGGGGTCGAAGACGGTGGCGGTGGGCCCGTAGGAGGTGCGGGTGACAATGGGTACGCCGTCGAGCCCGGTGAGCACGGGGCCACCGAGGGCGGACTGCCACTCGGCCGGAATGAGCGCCATGTGGCCGGCGACCCAGCCGGGGTTGCCGGTGCCTACGGTGTACATCCCCGAGAAGTCGCCGGTCTGTGAGAGGTTCAGGCTGGAGGTGAAGTGCGAGCGCTTCGCGCTCCCGCCGGCGTCGTAATAGGAGTAGGACGTGCCGAGGAGCCGGTTCTGGTAGACGAGAAGGCCTCCCACTTTGCATCCGCTCATCACGGAGCCGCTTGGGCCTACGTTGTTGAGTTGCCCCTCGGTCACGTCGGTGAGGTTTTGCAGGGCGGTGGCGACGGGCAGGGCGTTCGCGTCGGTGGTGATCAGCGGTGTGGGGATCGAGATTTCTCCTACAAGCTGGTACCAGTCGTGGCCCCGGGCGAAGAGCGAGTTGTTGGCGGGGTTGAAGCCGATGGAGGTGCCGCCGTAGGCATAGTCGTTGCCTGCGCCGCCGGGAAAGGCGAACGCGCCCAGGTAGCTGAGGTGCTCGGGGCGGAGCAGGCGCGGGTTGTCGGCCGAGTCGGTGGTGACGACCACGGGGGTGCTCATGGCGCTGGCGTTGGCGGCGGCATCCACGGCGGCCACCCGGTAGGTGTAGGTTGTGGCTGGCGACAGGCCGCTGTCCGCAAAGGTGTTGTCGGAAGTGGAGGTGAGCAGGGTTCCGTTACGATAGATGCGATAGGCGGTTACGCCTACATTGTCCTCCGCCTGCGTCCAGTAGAGGACTGAGGAGGTGGCGGAAGGGGTGGTGCCGGCGAGGTTGACCGGGATCGAGGGCGGGGTGGCGTCGGTCTGGGCGGATGCGGAAAGGGCCGCCAGAAAGGCAAGCGAAAGCAGGGATGAGACTTTCATGAGGAGCGGGGATGGTGCTGGAAGACAGGGAACTGGGCTGGGTGGCTGAGCTATCCGGCTACGGGGAAGTTGTTGTTACGCGCAGCCGCAGGAAGCGGCGGGCGGCGCTTTCGCGGAAGGCGTAGGGAGGAGTGGAGAAGGCAGGACCGTGGGGCAGCCGGCGGGTGATCGCCGTCTAGGGCTGGCTCACCCGCACGCGCAGGAAGCGGCGGGCGGCGCCTGAAGAGCCGACGGCGACGGTATCCTGTGCGGTGACTCGGGCCGGAGTGCCGGCGGTGTAGGTAAGGCCGGGCACTGGTGTCCAAGTGACGAGGTCGGTGCTGGCTTCGATGCTATAGCTCAGGTCCGTGGCGACGGCGCGGCGGTTGAAGCTGAGCGTGAGGTAGGTCTGGCCGCCGGTGGAGACGGTGCCGAGGGTGCCGGGGGCGGCCACGGGGCCGCGGGCGGCGAGGGCGAAGGCGTAGCGTTGGAAATTGGTGACGCCAGCGCCGCCGGGATCGGCGAGGGGGCCGGAGATGGAGTCGTTGGCGAGATCAGATCCGGCGAAAGACTCGCTGCGCCAGGCGGCGTAGGTGGCGGTGTCGGAGGCGAAGGCGCCGATGGCCGGGGTGGGGCCGTAGGGCAGGCCTTGGTAGTCGAGGATCAACTCGGGGTAGGCGTTGCCAGCCCGAAGGGCGGGGCTGCCGGGGAGAAGCCGCAGGTCGCCTGAGGCGACATCGGCGAGCAGCGGGTTCTGGCCGATGATGCCGCCGGTCTCGGCCACGGGCAACGAAGGCGCCGACTGGGCAGGGTTGGGATAGTTGTACCAGAGGTTGTGGGAGAAGGTGAACGTGGCTGGCGCGGTATTGGCGCCGACGTTGACGAAGCTCGAGAGGTCGGCGCGATCGTAGTAGAACAGGTTGTTGGCGACGGTGTTGTTGCCGCAGGCGGCGAAGGTGTAGGGCGGCGTGGTGACCGTTTCCTGGAGGATGCGGAAGATCCAGTTGTGGGGCGTGAGGATGGTGTTGTTGAGGACAAGGCAATCGCTGGCACCCACGATGCCCGCGGCGGACTCGGCGCCTATGATGACGTTGGCTATGGCGCGGATGCGGCGGGCCTCGTAGTTGGTAGCCGTGGTGGAGAGGGGCTCGCGGAAGTAGGCGAAGCCGGTGCTGCCTCCGATATGAAGGCCCCTGCTGCCGCACTCTTCTACCCAGTTGCCGCGGATCTCGATGTCGGTGCTGCCGCCCTTGGTTTGGACGGCGTTGGTGCCGGCGCGTACGAAGCGGTTGCCCACCAGCAGGCCGCGGTGGCAGCCCACGTGGTCGATGCCGCTGCCACCAGCGCTGCCGTCGGTGATCTCGCAGCCAAGCACGAAGTAGTCGTTCACCCCGGAGAGCTTCATGCCGTCCTGGTTGCCGCCGGTGCCTACATGATGGATGCGCAGGTCGCGCAAGACGAGGTGCTGGGTGGCCTCGGGGTTGGCGTAGGCGCCGCCGTCGTCGCAATTGAGGCCGTTGTCGGTGGAAGCGGTGATCTCGAGGTTGTGGAGGATGAGGTAGCGGACCGCGGTGAGGTGTATGCCCTCCGCCGATCCGCTGATCACGGGGCGGGGCTCGCCTGGGGCGCCGCCTATCCAGATGGGCGCGGTTGCGGTGCCGGCGAGGTTGGAGATGTAGGTTCCGCCTGGGTATGTGCCGGAGTGTACGATGATGCTGGTGCCGGGGGCGGCGGCTGCGGCGCCGCGGCCGATGGTGCGCAAGGGGCGGGCCGTGCTGCCGTCGCCGGTGGAGTCGTTGCCGGTAATGGCCACGTGGAGAACGCGTGTGGGGCTGCGGCCGGTTTCGAAGGTGGGGGTGCGCTCGCTGGGCAGAGTGGGGAGGGCGGCGAGAGCGGTGGTCGCGAGAGTGGCGGCTGCGAGCAGCAGGCGGAGGGAAGTCCTGGTGATCATGGGGCGTGCGCGAGTGGCGTTGGGGAAGGGGCGGAGGCGGAGGACCGGGGCGGAAGGCGGAAGGCTGAAGGCTGAAGGCGCGGAAGGGCGGTGGACCTAAGGCTGAAGGCCGACGGAAGGCCGACGGCTTAGAGAAGAAGGCAGGATGGCCGGGCCGGGGGCTATGGGGGGAGCCAGGCCTGCGAAATATTTTCCTGATCTTGCGGGGCCGGGCGCTTGCTCGTCGTAAGAGCGTGCTTGCACGCGATCCACGCTCTGAATCGCGTGGCAAGCACGCTCCTACGCAAAACACTCAGAATCGCGTGCAAGCACGCTTCTACGAATGATGGTTAGGGCTGGGCGCGGTTCATGGTTGGGTGACTCGTACCCGCAGGAAGCGGCGGGTGGCGCCTCCCACAGCAACGGTATCCTGGGCGGTGACGCTGGCCGGGGTGCCGGGGGCGTAGACAAGGCCGGGCACCTGTGTCCATGTGGCGAGGTCGGAGCTGGCCTCGACGGTGTAGGTGAGGCCGGGGGCGGTGGCGCGGCGCTCGAAGCTGAGTGTGAGGTAGCGCTGGCCGCCGGAGGACACCGAGCCGAGGGTCACCGGGGCCGCCACGGGGCCGCGGGCGGCGAGGCCGTGGGCGTAACGTTGGAAGTTGGTGACTCCGGCGCCGTCTGGGTCGGCGAGCGGGCCGGAGACGGCGTCGCTGGCGAGGTCGGCCCCGGAGAAGTTCAGCGCGCGCCAGCCGGCGTAGTCATGGTCGGTAGGCAGGGAGGCGGTGACGGTGACCGCGGCGTAGGCGGGGATCCTCGGGATGGTTACGCTTGGGAGGGTGAGGAGCCCGTCGCTGCCTACGGTGACACTGCCCGAGCCCAGCGGCAGACCGGTGGCGCTTTGGGCCTGCCAGGTGCAGGTGGCCCCGGCGGCGGGATGGAAGACTTGGAGACGGCGAGGGGTGATGTCGGCAGTGGCTGTGGCCGCGGGGGCGCTGCTGGAGAGGGCCAGGCGGAAGGAGAGCGAGGTGGAGGTCTCCGCTACGGTGGCCGTGTCCCAGGTGAGGTATTGGTTGATCTCTCCGGACAGGGCCGAGGCAGCGGGTGTGGAGCCCAGGTCGCCGTTGAGCGAGCAGTTGGTGGCGGCGGGTACGAATTGGTCCAAGCGGAATTGCAGGGTGGAGCTGCCGCCGGTGAAGCCGCCGAGTTGGATGGGGCGCTGGCCGTGGGCGGCCTGCCCCCAGGAGAGATTGAAGCCGCGGTGGGTGTCGATGAGGGCGCGGGTCATGTCCCAGGCCTGGGGCCAGCCGATGTCGGCGTCGTTCTGGCCGTTGGAGTAGGTGATCCAGGGAGTCTCGGTGGTGGGGTGGGTGCGCAGCCACAGGTCGTTGTCCCAATAGTCCCATACGGACATGTTGTCGGTGGCGGCGACCAGCGGGTAGCCGAAGCGCTGGAGGATGGAGTTGTCGTAGCGGCACTTGAGTGCGCGAGAGCCAAAGACTCCCTCGAAGCTGCTTACGAAGCCGGGGGTCTCGGCGGGGATGTGCACGCCCACCATGGAGATGATGCCGGAGAAGATGTGACCGCTGCGGATACCCCACATCGAGGCCCCGGAGCCGCCCATGGACATGCCGTGCAGCAGGATCTTGCTGCGGTCGATGTGGAAGGTGGGATCTACAAAGTCGTAGAGGAAGGAGAGCACCCGGGCCTGGGTGAAGGGCTGTACCGAGCCCTCGGCCAGGGGCTTGAGTGTGCCGAGGTTCTCGTTGTAGGCGGTCCACCAGTCATAGGGCAATTGATTAGTGGAGACGTGGATGGCCCCCTTTGCGGCATCGTACCACCAGAGGTAACCGCCGTTGAGGGTGCCTCCCCAGCAATGCAGTGCGAGGCTCACCGGCGCCGGCGAGACGCGGGCAGCGGCGGGAGGCTCGGCTACGAGGTAGTCGAAGGGGGTGCTCGGCAGCGTGCAGGTGGGCGGGGCTTCCCAGCGCACGTAGTAGTGCTGCGTGGCGTGGTGGATGTAGTAGAAGGAAACGTCGGTGTTTCGTGCGCGCTCCAGGACCATGCCGGGGCCGGTGCTCTCGGCGACGGCGGTGGAGGCGTTGGCCCCGGCGGCGAGGGTTGAGAGGTCCTCCTGGCCGTTGACCATGCGGCTCACGAAGTAGTAGGCGTTTTCCGGAGCCGCTCCGCGGAAGCGCTTCACGTAGATGCCGGTGCCGGGGGCGGCGAGGGTAAGATCGGCTACAGGGTAGCGCGGGACGATGGTGGAGTCGCCCGGGTCGGTGAGGCCGAAGTAGAGGTAGTCCCAGCAGGAGAGGGGCGGGATCTCGTCTACCAGGGTGGCGGAGGCGAGGTCGGCCGGGGCGGCCAGCGGTGTGGTGGAGCGGTAGATGCGGTAGCGGACTTCGCGGGTGGCATCGAGGGATGCGAAGGCGGCCGTGAAGGCTCCCCAAGTGCTGTTGGCATCGGTGAGCGGGGAATCCACCTCGTTGAAGGTGACCATCGTGTCGCCGTTCCTAAACGCCGCCGCCACACCGGTTACCGCCGGAAGCGCTGCGCCGAGCGGGCGATCGCAAGTGACGCTGAGGGCCAGGGTGAAATCCGACCAGCCCGGGTGCTGGAGGCGCAGGGAGAGCCGGCCGCTGGCGAGCGCGGCACGCACCTGTGCGGTGAGGTCTACGCTGACAAAGCGCGGGCCGCGCAGGGGAATAGGCTGGTTGGCGGAGTCGAATACATTGAAGCCGCCCAACATGGCGTTGTTGTCGAAGGACGGCCAGATCGCACGGGAGAGCCGGTCGAGGTGCGGGTAGAAGATGGCGCGGGTGACGTTGGCCCCCTGGATGGAGGAGAGGTCCACCGTCATGATACCGCCCGAGAAGGCGACGGTCTGCGGGTGGGTGCCCCAGCCGGCCTTGCTGGAGAAGGAGTGGGTGTAGAGCGCCCCGGCGGGGCCTGGGCCAGGACTCGGCCGGGGAGGGCGAGGGCCGCGACCAGTGCGGCGGCCAGGGCGAGGGGGCGGAGCAGGCACAGGGCAAGGCGGCCCGCCTGAGAAGGCGCGGAGCGGGGGTACATGCACCGGAGCGTGACGGGCGCGATGGCCCCAGCAATACTGCGTACTGTAAAACTACTGTCGATCCGGGCCCTGCAGGGGCCGGCGGGGCGGAGCTCCGGCAGGAGGCCGGCCGCGGAAAACAAAAGGCCGGCCGCCCCCCCACGGGCGGCCGGCCTGTATTCATGAGCGCCGCCTGCGGCGCCGAGGAGGGACGCATTCCCCGGGGGCATCCCGCGCGGGGGCGCACAGGGTGTGCTGTACCGGAGCAGGCGCTATCATGGTGCCGCCAGCCTTACGCGCAGGAAGCGGCGGGTGGCGGAACCGAGGGCCACGGTATCCTGGGCTGTGACCCGGGCCGGGGTGCCGGCGGTGTAGGTAAGGCCGGACACGGGTGTCCAGGTTTCGAGGTCGGTGCTGGCCTCCACGGTGTAGCTCAGTCCCGTGGCGCTGGCGCGGCGCTCGAAGCTGAGCGTGAGGTAGGTCTGGCCACCGCTGGCGCTGGTTCCGAGGGTGGTGGACGGCGCCACCGGGCCGCGGGGGGCGAGATCGAAGGCGTAGCGGGCGAAGTTGCTCAGGCCGGCGGCGTCGGGATCGGCGAGCGGGCCGGAGACGGCGTCGCTGGCGAGGTCGGCCCCGGTGAAGGACTGGGCGCGCCATGCCGTGTAGGTGGATACTGCCGCTGCGGAGGTGATCTCGACTGTGGTTACGGAGTAGGCGGGCAGGGGCAGCACCCAACTGGCCAGATCGACGGAGGCGGTGCCGATGGCCGCCGGGGTGTTGGAGGTGCCGGCGAGGCGGAAGAGGCGGGCGGTGCCGGCGAGGTTGATCCCTGCGAAGCCCACGGCCTGGGCGGAGCTGGAGCGGTTGATGGCCACGAGCACGTGGCGGCCGGCGACCACCGAGTCCCGGCTGAGGTAGGCGGATACCTTGGCGGTGTCGCTGGAGACGGTGGGGATGCAGATGTCGCCGTAGGTGCCCATGGTGCCATCGAAGTCGCGATACATCTTGAAGCCGGCGACCTCGAAGGTGTTGGCGGTTACGGCGCTGAGCGGCCAGTAGCTGGCCTCGAAGAGGCCCTCTTGGCCGAATACGCCCAGGTTGTCTGCCACGGCGATGGCCCCGGCGATGTGGTTGCTGCCGCCGTTGCCCCACTCGGTGATGGCCAGTTCGGTACCGGGCCAGTTGGCGGCGACCTTTTCCTTGAGTCGGGCCAGCAGGCGTATCGGGCCGCCGGTCCAGTTCGTGATCCAGGAGGTCTCGGTGTAGGTGGGGTCCCAGAGGCTGCGGGGGCTCTGGACGATGGCCTGTATCTGCGCGTCGGTGAGGGTGGTGGCAGTGAGATCCAGGATGCGAGTACCGCCCGCCTGGGCCTCAGAGTACCAGTTGAAGCAGTAGACGTCGAGGAGGCGGCGGCCCGCCGCGGTGGAGGCGGTGCGCATGTCGGCAAGGAACTTGTCGGTGAACCAGTAGTTGGCGTCGAAGCCGAAGCCGGCGGCACCCTGCCAGTTGACGATGCCGTTGAAGCCGTAGTGGACCGGCCCGAAGATCTTCGCGGCGGGGGCAACGGCCTTGATGGCGTTGGTAAGGGCTACAGCCTTGGTGATGTATTCGGTGACTCCGATCGGCGTGGTCTGGATCTCTGCGTGGGTGGAGTTCCAAAGCTCGGGTTCGTTGTCGAGCAGCAGGAAGCCGGGGTTGACCGGATCGGAGTAGAGGCCGGGGATCTTCTGGTTCATGGCCCAGACGCATTCGTCCATGTAGACGGAGGCGTCGGAGGTCGGGGGCGTGAGGGTGAAGGCGCCGGCGGTGGCGGTCGGCTTCTTGAAGACAACCTGCTTGAAGCGGGTGGCCAGCCGCGTGGCGAGCGGAACGGCGGTGACGTCGTCGCCATTCTTGTCGGCGGAGACATAGCCCTGCATCTGGACGGTGAAGAGGCTGGCGCTGCCGCGGGTGCGGTCGCCGGCGACCACGGAGCGGATGGCTTCGCCCGGGGTGTTGCTGGTTCCCAACAGGTCGTCGTTGTGGAAATACCAGTCGGAGCCGGCGTTGGAGGCGTTGTTCTCCCAGTTGTAGGCGGTCCAGCGGTTGCCGCCCTGGCGGTTGAGGGTGAGGTTGCGAACGATGCTGGAGTAGCCGTGGTTGGAGTTGGCGCCGTAGATCCAGGGGGAGATCGGGTGGGTGTTGGCGGGGTCGGCGGTGATGGTGACTGTGGCGGTGGTGGGGGGGGCCGGGTCGGAGATGGCGGCGGCGCCCGTGAGCAGGCCTTGGTTACCCGTGGGGTCGATGGCGACGATGCGGTACTGCAGGGTGGCCCCTCGGGTGAGCGAGGTGAGTACGGCGGTGTGGCTGGTGGCCCAGGCTGTGGGGCTGCCGGTGAGCGTCTGGCTGTAATTTCCGTAGCCGTACTCTATGCGGTAGATGGCGGACTCGCTTGTGGTGAACGGTAGGGTGAGCTGGTCGTAGTCTACGGCAGTGGTGCCCAGGGTGATGGAGGGAGGCACGGGGTCGGCGAAGCTCCCCAGGCGCACCTCGGCCAGGCGGAAGTGCGGGTTCACGGCCGTATCCGTCATCTTGAAGAAGACGAAGTTGTAGAAGCTGGGGAAGGTCGCGTGGAGCGAGGAGGGGTCGACGACTACGTGGAACCAGTGGCCGGTGCGCTGGGCGGTGGTCATGGTGGCCCAGCCCGGGATGTAGTCGATCAGCTTGGGCTGGTCGGCGGTCTTCGATCCGTCGCCCAGCACGAAGAGCACGTTTTCGATGCCGGTGGAGTCGGGCTCGATGTAGAGGTCGAACTCGATCGTGGCCACTGTGCTGATGAAGTGGTACGTGGCAGTCCAGGAGGGGCCGATGTCGGCCAGGGAGAGCCCCATCCAGGCGCTGGGGATGTGGACATCGATGGCGGTGCCGGCGCGGCCGGGGGCGGTGCCGGCGAAGTTGACGGTGGCTCCCCAGCCGCTGTCGGCCCAGGGGCCCTGGAGCCCGGAGCGGTAGACGTAGTCGAAGTTTGTTGGCGTAGTGGAGGCTCGGACGGCGACGCCTGCGGTGGCGGTGGCCGTGCCGCCGGGACCGGTGGCGGTGAGCGTGTAGACGGTGTTGGCGGCGGGTGTCACCACTCGGCTGGTGCCCGTCACCGTGCCGATGGAGGGGGAGATGCTCAACGTGGTGGCGTTGGCGGTGGACCAGGAGAGGGTTGTGGTCTGGCCGGCGAGAATGACCGACGGGGAGGCTTGGAAACTGGTGACCGAGGGCGGCGCGAGGGCGACAGCTACGGTGGCTGTGGCGGACTTGGTCGGGTCGGCCACGCTGGTGGCGCGCACGTGGTAGGTGCCGACGGTGGCCGGGGCTGTGTAGACGCCCGCCGCAGTGATGGTGCCGCCGCCGGTCTCGACCACCGCCCAGGTGACGGCGGTGTTTGCGGCGTTGGAAACGGAGGCGGTGAACGAGGCTGAGGCCCCGGGCACCAGGGTGGTGGAAGAGGGTGTCGCCGAGATGGTGACGGCGGGCGGCACGCCCGCGCCGGAGGCGAGGGTGTGGCTGCCGTTCCAGTCGGTGGCTACGGTGAGCCACAGCGACTGGGTGGCGGAGTCGTAGGAGGCATAGTAGCCCTGGTCGGCGGCGAGGGCGGTGCCGTCGAGGCTGAGCTGGGCGGGGATGCCGCCGAGGCCGCGGATGCGGAAGGTGGGGTTCTTGATCGCGCTTGATGAGGCGAGAGTGGCGCTGAAGGCGCCCGAGGCGTTGGCGGCGAGCTCGTAGACACCGTAGGTGGCGTTGTAGCCGGCTTTCGCATAGGCGACCGAGTCGGTCCGGCCGGCGCCGCCGGGGCCCGAGGTTGCGAGAGTGCCGGTGTTGGCGGTGAGGGTGGCGGCGAGTACGCGCTCGGTGCGGGTGGTCTGGGCGGTGACGTCGGCCGTGCTGTGGCGGCCGATGACGGCGGCCACCGAGTAGCTCTGGTAGGGGTGCCCGCTGTATTGGTTTTCGTAGCCGTAGCCGTCGTAGGTGGTGGCACCCACCGCCCCGAAGGGCACGCCCCAGGCGCAGCGCTTGCTGGCTGTGGGGCTGGTGTTGTCCATCATTTCGTATTGGTTGAGCTGGTAGGGCCATTGCCAGTTGGTGGGCAGCATCCAGGCGCCGAAGGTGGTGCCGTCGCCCACGACCCGGTTCTCGGAGGTGTGTCCCCAGTTGGTGGAGAACCAGGAGCCGCCGGCGTTGTGCTGGAGCCAGTTGAGGGTCTGCACGGCGCCCATCTCGGCGTCGGGGCCGGTGATCCACATCCGGGTGTAGGGGACGGTGTTGGGCTGGGTGTAGTCCCAACGGCTCTGGGGGGTGAGCGGCTCGTCGCGGGTGTAGAACTTGTATTTGTCGCCCCAGGCCACGCCGGAGACGTTCGGGCTGGCGCCGTCGCCGCCAAACTCCATGTCGCCGTAGGGGGCGCGGGAGTCCACGGTTACGCCGGTGATGCCGCCGGGGCCGGCGGCGCTGGTGTCGTAGGTGATGGCGTAGACCGGGTTGTCCTGGCCGGTGGCGAAGTACCAGTGGATGGTGGCGGTGACCGAGATGCCGTTGATGGGGTAGGTGAGCCGGAACTGGTGGATGGCGTGGTGGCGGCCGGTGAAGGGGCGGCTGTAGGTGCCGGTGGTGCCCGTGGATACGAAGGCCGAGTTGCCGTAGTGGTTCACCACATAGCCCCAGCCGTTGTAGCCGTGGGATCCCGTGCCGGTGACCACGCGCTCGGTGGCGGCGCCTGCCGGGGTGAAGCGGTACTGGTAGAGCACCCCGCCGCGGGAGCCGCCGGGGTCGGCGGCGTTGTTGCGCGAGAGGGCGGCGCTGCGCTGGTGGCCGGTGGAGTCGGTCCAGAGGTAGACGTCGCAGTTGTAGCTATTGGGGGTTTCGTTGGATACGGAGACTGCCATGGCCGCGGCCTGGGCGAGGGCGGAGGTGGGCGAGCACGCCAGCATCAGAAGCGCGGTGACGGCGACACTGGCGAGCGCGGCCAGACGGCGGCCGAGGCGCGGAGTGGTCGGGCCGGCTGCGCCGGCGCGGGGGCTTGTATTGGGGGTTTTCATGGGCGGCTATTTTCCCGATCGGCCCATATTCAGTGAGGCACAACGGCGAAACCACTCATCGCCGGCCCGAGAGCCAAGCTTACCGTGGCTTCACCGTTTCTTCGGTAAACATTTACTCAAGCCGGTATCCTTGGGGCCACGAGCGGCCGGGCACAGGCGAGCCGGCCGGAGGTGTCACGGTTTCCCCGGTGCTTGCACATCGGTGCGGCGGCCGCCATCGTGCGGCCCGCCGCTACCAGGCACACCCGGCCCATGACAACGAATCCACGCCCGCTGCCCGATCTCGCCAAGCGCGACTGGTCGTCCCTTCGCGACGATTTCCCGATCCTCAATCAGCAGGTGAAGGGGCACCCGCTCGTCTACCTCGACAGCGGCGCCTCTTCCCAGCGTCCGGTGCACGTGATCGAGGCGATGAGCCGCTACTACGAGCACGACCACGCCAACGTCCATCGCGGTATCCATGAGCTCAGCCACCGCGCCACCACCGCCTTCGAGGCGGCGCGCGACCGCGCCGCGGTCTTCTTCAACGCCGCCCGCCGCGAGGAGATCGTATTCACACGCGGAGCCACTGAGGGACTCAACCTCCTTGCCCGCGCCTGGGGCGACGCCCATGTCAACGCCGGCGATACCATCCTGCTCACCGAGATGGAGCACCACAGCAACCTGGTGCCTTGGCAGATGCTCGCCGAGCGCAGGCAGGCGAAGCTTGCGTTCATACCGGTCAACGGCCCCGACGGCTCGCTCGACGAGGACGCGCTCGACCGGCTGCTCACGCCGGAGGTGAAGGTCTTCGCTTTCACCCATGTATCCAACGTCTTTGGCGGCGTCAACCCCGTGGCCGATCTTTGCCGACGCGCCCGGGCCCAAGGGATCGCAACCGTGGTAGACGCCGCGCAGAGCGCCGGCCACCTGCCCCTCGACGTGCAGCAGCTCGGGTGCGACTTCCTGGTGTGCTCCGGCCACAAGATGCTCGGGCCCACCGGCAGCGGAGTGCTCTACGGCCGGTACGCAATGCTTGATGACACACCGCCCTTCCACGGCGGCGGCGAGATGATCGAGGTGGTGCGCTACGACCACAGCACCTATCGCTCGCCGCCCGGCCGTTTCGAGGCCGGCACGCCCTCGATCGCCGAGGCCATCGGCCTTCATGCCGCGATGGATTACCTCGATGCCGTCGGCCGCGAGCGCATCCACCGGCATGATGCCGAGTTGGTCGCGCTGGCCCGCCGCGGACTGGGCGAGCTGCCCGGCCTGCGCCTGCTCGGGCCCGCCCAGGGCGGCACCGGGCTGGTGACCTTCACCATCGACGGGGTGCACCCCCACGACCTCGCAACCTTCCTCGACGGACGGGGTATCGCGATACGCGGTGGTCACCATTGCACAATGCCGCTGCACAAGAGGCTCGGGTTGAGCGCTTCCGCCCGAGCCAGTTTCCACCTCTATAATACGCACGCGGAGGTCGAGTGCCTGGTGGAGGCCGTGGAGGATGCAATCATGTTCTTCGGCGCCTGAGGGGTGCTCTGCTGCCCTCAGGCTACGGGGACTGGCACCGGTTGCGGCCGCCATTGCCTGCATTTGGGCCGCTCCGGCGGGAAAAGAGGATTGGCAAGCTCTCCGAATACCCCAGTTCTTGGTACATATGAACCTGATCGATTCTGTGTTGGGACGAGGGATTAACGCTTCGGTGCGCACTCTGGGGCTGCGCACGGCACGACTTGGCGGCGCGATCGGATTCGCCGCGCTGCTGCTGGCCGCGCCGGCCGGGGCGGTGGAGCGAGTGCTCGAGCTGGTGGCTCCGGCCACGGCTAAGCCGCTTACGCGTATCGAGGTATCCGTGCGCGCCAGCACCGACGCCGGCGCCAAGGAGCAGATCGGCTTTCTTCATGTCGAGTATTCGATCGACGGCGGCAAGACGTGGAGGGGCCTCTGCTATGAGCAGTCCCAGGGCACCAAGGCGGTGAGGCCGCTCGGGGTCGTAACCGGCGCCGCGGGCACGAAGGTGCTGGTGCGGGCGCGCGCCGCGTATCGCGGCGGTGCGGCCGGCGATGTCGATTTCAGTGGTGCGGCCATCAAGTGGCAGGGGTCGTGGGACAAGTGGTCCGAGCCGCCGGCGCGTCTTGCCACCGTTGAGGTGAATTGAGGCCTGGCCCGCTGTATTGATGTTGCTGGCGCACGTGAGTGCTCGCGGCTCCGCGAACGAGGCGATCGTTTGCGGGGCTGTTATAGTTGAGTTAAAGAGACGCCTCGGGCGGTGCGCCCGGGGCGGCCTGCGGCGCCGGAACGGATGTGGACCTTTTTCGCCCCTGCCGGCCTGATCCGGGATTCCCAATGAGAAGAATCCATATCGTCGCAGCGGTCTTGCTGGCCCTGGCCGCCACCCTCTTTTGTTTGCGGCGCAATCAGGCCGTGGTGACGATTCCCGGGGCGGAGGTGCAGTTCCCCTACTTGAACGACATGCAGTGGGATGCGGCCACCCGCACGCTCACCCGCACCGGTGCCGACCCGTATGGCTGGGTGGAGGTGCCAGTGGAGGCTAGCCCGTTGCGCCGGGTGACCTTCGAGTTCGGAGGGGAGTATGCCGAGGCGGAAGGCTCCTTCTACATGTTCCAGAGCCCGTTTGACCGGGAGCGGCTGAATCCCTCGCTGGTCGAGACACAGGTGACCCATCGCCCAGGCGTGGTCCTGGTAACGGCGCAGCTGGACAACTCCAAGGTGCTGCGTATCGACCTGCCGGATTTCCTGCCGCAGGCCCTGGAGCTGCGGCGCATAGTGATCGAGACCTCCTTTGTGAGCCCGTGGAGCTGGGTGTTCCGCCTGATGGTGCTCAGCGCCGCTGGTGCGGGGTTGGTGTTCCTGTGGGCGGTGATGCGGGCGCAGCGCCGCACGAGCGGCGGCGAGCTCCCTTGTGCGCCCGCGCCGGCCGGCCCTGGCGGCGACCGAGCCGTGGCGGTGTGGTTCGCGATGGCGGCGGCGGTGCACCTGGCTGCTTTGATGCTGAATTGGGGAAGCCCATACTTGGCCGGGCACGAATTCCGGCAGGCGCAGACGGCGCTCTCGGCCCACTTCATCCAGGTGGAGGGCAATTTCTCGCTGGCTTATCCCACGCCGGTCCTGGGCAAGCCGTGGTCGGTGCCCTTCGAGTTCCCGCTGTACCAATGGACGGTGGTCGGGCTGAGCAACGCCACTGGGTATCCGTTGGTTCAATCCGGGCGGCTGGCCAGCGCCGGGTGCCTCTACCTCGCCCTGGGGGCGTTGTGGCTGCTGCTGGGGCGGATCGGGCTGGCCCGGCCGGGGCGCTGGATCGTGCTCGGGCTCGTGCTGACTTGTCCGCTCTACGCCTTCTATGGGCGGGCGTTCCTGATCGAGACGATGGCGCTGATGTTTGCCCTGTGGTTCCTTCATGGATTTGTGGCGGCGGTGGAGCGGCGAAGCCTCGGCTGGGCGGCGGTGGCGGCGGTGGCCGGCATCGGCGTCGGCCTGGTGAAGGTGACGACCCTGATCATCTTCCTTGTGCCTACCGGTGTGTGGACGTTGTGGTGGTTGTGGGGTGCGCGCAGCGATCGCGGCGCGCAAGCACGGCTGGTGGGTTGGGCGGCCGGGGTGCTCGCGGCGCCCGGGGCGGCCACGCTATGGTGGTTGCATTTTGCGGACACCACCAAGGCTGCCAATGGCTGCGCCCAGGGGTTCCGCTCCGGCGCGCTGATGACGTGGCATTTCGGCATCGTGGACGACCGGTTCAATCCGGCATGCTGGCAGCACTACTGGACGCATGTGTCGCAAGGCATCCTGCCCCCCTTCGCCCTGGTGCCGCTGGTTGTGGCGGCGGTGCTGGCCCCGTACCGCCTGAGGGCGTGGGCCCTCGGAGCGCTGGCGTTGTTTGTGGCCACGCCGGTGGTTTTCCCCCGGCTCTATGAGGCGCATGACTACTACTTCATGGCTACGGCGGTGCTGTTGCTTGCTGCGGTCGGGTTGATGCTGGCTGCTGCCCGCGAATACCGGCGGACCCGCGGGGCCGCATTGGCGGTGTTGTTTGCCCTGCTGCTGGCGCAGGTATCGATGTACCGGAGCAGCTATCTGCCGAGCCAAAGGGAGACCGACAACGCCGGGCGCAAACTTGCGGCGACGCTGCGCGAGATCACCGGCCCCGACGACGTGCTGGTGATCACGGCAAGGGACTGGAACTCGGCCGTGCCCTTCTACAGCCGTCGCCGGGCGCTCATGTTGCGCGCGGGCACCGACTCCGAACCGGTGATGATCGGGAGGGCGCTCGATGCGCTGAAGGGCGAGAGGATCGGGGCACTGGTCCTCGGGGGTAACCGGCCTGGAAACACGGCGTTGCTGCTGCGGATGGTGCAGGGTTATGATTTCGACGAGCGGCCCGTGGTGCAGCGGGAGGACTTTGCGGTCTACGTACCAAGGCTCGCGCGGGCCGGGGTGCTCGCGCGGCTCGGTGGCGAGGTGGACGCGGCGCCCCGGCCGGAAACCCCGGCCCCTTAGCGAGGGCCTCGGCGGAGCGTATTGCCGGGGCGCCTGTCATGCGTAGCCGGGCACCGGCTGGGCGCAGAGTCGCGCCCAGAGGCGGGAGTTTGAGATCCAATGCCCGATTACGCAGGGCCGGTCTCCGCGAAGTGGGGGCGGCCCCGGCGGCGCCAGGCGAGCAGGGCCAGGAGCAGCGCGGCGGCGGCGGCGATAGCGGTGGCGGCGGCCACGGTGCGGTGGGTGGACTCGGCGCGCTCGCCCCTGAGTGAGGCCCTCCACTGGGCGCCGAAGGCGGGATTGTCGGTGGCGGCGGGCCGGGCTACGCCAAGCCAGCCATGGTCGTCGGTGCGGCCGTCGAAGACATAGAGCGTGGCCTGCCAGCCGCGGTAGGCGGCGGCGTCGACTGTCCAGAGGTCGTACTCCCCGCTGGGGTTGCCTCCCATGTATTCGATCCATTGCTCCTCCCCGGTCGCCGGATTCTGGAAACGCCAGCGCAGGCCGTTGCCGTTCCAGTTGGGCCAGCCAGTGTAGGGCACCACGAGATAGCGGTGGCGCAGCGGCGCGGGTTGCGCTGCGAGGGTGGCGGTGAAGGAGAGGTCGGGCAGGAGGGTGCCGTGCCAGAACAGCGAGGGTGCAGGATTGTTCAGCGCCACCGCGCCGGCAGTGGCCCCCGGCATGAGGCGCGGGCCCGCGCTTTCGCGGGTGAAGGCGAGATCGAGGAGCTCCACGTAGTCCAGCGCAGGCTCGAAGACGGCGGACCAGCGTTCGTGCGGTTCGAACGTGAGGGGGTTCGGCCAGGCGCACCAGGCGAGGCCGCCGCCGGCGGCGGCCAGCGCGGCCGCGAGGGCGGCGCCGCGCAGTGTCCACGCTTCGAGCACCAGGGCCGGTTCCTGCACCGGCGCGCGGCGCAGGCGCCAGGCGGCGAAGCCCACCAGCCCCAGCCCGGCGGCCAGGAACAGCGGCCAGGCTGCGGGCAGGCTGCGGGCGAACCAGCCGAGGCGGCCCTGGTCGGGGCGGGCCTCGGGGGCGCCGGTCTCGGGCGGGAGCAGCGCGCGGAGACGAGGATCGGAGAGCAGGGAGATAAGGGCGGGCGGATACGGATGGAGGGTTTCGCCGATACGGTCACGGGCGAGCACGGAGGTGTCGCCTGTGGTTATGAAGTGGCGCACGGCGGCGATGTTGTCGGCGTTGGTCTGGCGGCGGTGGGCGAGCATGTGCCCGGAATGGCTGGCCACGGTCTCGTGCCGGATGCCGGGCGCGGCGAAGCCCAGCCACGCCACGCCGAGCAGCGCCAAGGCGATACGGGCCGGGCGGGCGGCACCCTGCCAGAGGCGGGCGAGGCAGGCGGCATTGACGATCACCCCCAGCAGCAGGAAATCGCAGTAGCGGGAGACGAAGGCGGTGGTTTCGCCGCCGCGGCCTGTGCCGATGGCGGCGGCCTGGGCGCCCACCCAGAGGGCGAGCGCGAGCAGGAAGGCATCGGCGGGGGCGAGTTGGCGGCGTAGCAGCCGGTCGGAGGCGAACCACAGCCACGGCAAATACATCAGGAAGGCCCAGGCGGGGTGAGGTAGCGGCCAGGCGAGCTGGCGCAGGCACACCTGCAGGGCGATGCGCCAGGAGTCGGCGCGCATGTCGGCAGTGACGCTGAAGTTGGGCGCCAGGCAGAAATATAGCGCGATCCACAGCGCGGCTACGGCAAGGCCGGCGGCGGCGTTGCGGCGGGTGTCGGTTTCCCGCCACAGGCGCCAGAGCAGCAGCAGTACGGCGGCTACGGGGGCGAGCACGGCGGACTGCTGGGTGAGCAGCGCCAGGCCCCCGGCGGCCTGGCCCAGCCACCACGCCGAGCAGAAACGAGTCTGGGTGGCTACCGCCCAGAGGTAGACCACCGAGAGGGCGATCTGGAAGAAGACCAGCGACTGCACGCCCCAAAGCGTGTTCTCCCAGGTTATGGGCAACGCCAGCAACAGGCCCGAGAAGAGCGTCCAGGCGACTGCGGGCCCGCGGCCCAGGGCGGGGGCGATGGTGCGCAGCGTGAGGGCGATGGGGGGGACGAGCAGGAGGATGTCCACCGTCGTCTCCAGCAAATTGTTCCATTGGCCGTTGGCGCGCACCAGGCCGAACGAGAGCAGGCGGGTGAGCGCCAGGCAGTGGTCGTTCATCGGCGCGAGGAAGTCGCGCCACCCGAGGGTGCCGGCCAACCACGGGGCGAGCAGATCCTGGGCGGTGGAGCGCCACTGGTCGCGGAAGGGCAGTGCCGTGCCGTACTCGCGGATCAGCCACAGGCGGCCGGCGAGCATAAGCGCGGCTCCGCCCATCGCCAGCCACCACCACAGGCGGCCGGTGCTGCGCTCGGTGGGGTTCAACGGATTTCGATGCCGGTCCATGCGGTCCAGTCCCAGCCGTTGTCGCCGCCGGGGCCGGCGTCGATGACCAGGTGTACCCGGCCGCCGGTCACGCCGGCGAGCGGGGCGGCGAAGGAGTGCAGTCCGCGGTCGGCGGGGGTCTTGCGCGGGTCGAGGTATTGATGGAAGAGCACGTGCTCGGTGGTGCCGTCGTTCCAGACGACGCGGAAGTCGGCGCCGTTGGTCTTGGCGTCGCCGGTGTAGGCACTGGGCGGGTACCCGAAGCGGCCCACCATGGTGGTGGCGCCGGCGGGGACCGTGAATTCGAGGTCGCTGGGGGCGTGGAGCACCAGGCAGGAGATCCCGTCGATAACGGCGGGGCTGGGGGGGGCGTACGTATGGACGGCGGACGGCATTACGGTGAAGACGGCGAATACCGCCCTTTCTTTCACCGCCTGCGCGCGCACTCCCGCCTCGGAGGCGGTGAGGGCGAAGAGGCCCACCTCTGCGCGCGGGCGGAAGAAGAAGCGGTCGCCGCCTTCTACTTCAACGCGAACCCGAGCCACCCGGCGCTTGGGGGTAAGCCCGGCGGCATTTACGAAGTCGGCGACGTCCTCGATGAGCGGGTTGATGATGAAGCCGGCGCGGCCCTCCTCGGGGGGCATGCGGTAGCGGGTGGTCTGGCCGGCGGTATCCTCCACGACGAGCTGCACGAGGGGCTGCTTGTAGAGGAACTTGCGGATTCGCCCGAAGAGCGAGGGAGTGAGGTCGACGCTGATCCACGTGGGCTGTGCTCCGCGTTCGGAGACTTCGAGCGCTTCGCCCAAGGCGAGTTTGCTGGTGCTCAGGCGGCGCGGGGCCACGGCGGCCGGGGAGGGGGCGTCGGGGCGGCGGCGCCAGAGCTGCCAGCTCTTCTCGGTGAGCACGTAGTCGTAGGCGTGCGGGAGATAGTTGAGCAGGAGCGAGTCGTCCATGGTGGGCAGGCGACCGTCGAGGGTCTCTATGGCGAGCAGCACGTATTCAGGGGCGTCTTTCGAGCCGTAGAAGTCGAGGTTGCGGCGGGAGAGTGGGGCGCTGTAGGCGCTGTAGCTCTGGAAAACGGGCCGCGGGTGGTAGTTGAGTTTGTTGAACAGGGCCACGGCCTGGAGGTGGCCGATCACGTCTACGGTGGCCGTGCCCACGGCGGCATGCACCTGGTCGAGTTGGCTGTCCTTGCGCTGTGCGTGCATCTGGGCGCGCAGGCCCTGGCGGAATTCCTCCCAGTGGGCAACGGTGGCCACGCGGCCCCACACATGGTCCATGAGCTGGTTGCCGGTGCCGCGGAGACTGCCGGGCAGAGCCTGGTTGAACCCCACAAGGCAGAGCAGCGCGGCGGCCAGCAGGATGAGCTGGCGGGCCCAGCGGCCGGCGGGGGCGTCGGCGAAGAGGGAGGGGAAGGCGACGATGGCCAGCAGGGCGCAGATGAAGAAGCCGATCATGTGGCCGTCGGCGCGCACGAATCCGTGTTTCCAATTCAGGAAGAGGAAGGCCGCGCAGAGGGTGGCGTTGGCCAGGGCGAAGGCGCGTCGCCGGCTGTCGCGCACATGCAGCACGAGGCAGGTGGCGAGCAGAGCGGCCACGAGCAGGCCGGAGCCGAGGGCGTCGGCCGGGGTGGGGATGCTCATGCCGTCTGTGTAGCCGCTGCTTACTTGCAGGCTGCCGATGACGTAGGCGGGCAGGTTGAGCGGATTCTGGCCGCAGAGCAGCCAGACCGCCAGGTAGGTGCCGGCGAAGGCCCCGGCGTTGAGCGCGGCTGCGCGGGGGGCGCGCCGGTACAGGGCGAGTGCGGCGGCCAGGGCCACTGCGGTGGCGGCGAAAAGCAGGTTGGTGAACTTCACCGCCCCGAGCACCGCGAGCAGGGCTGCCGCCCAGAGCTGGGCGCGCGGGGTTTCCTCGTCGGCGCGCCGGAGCAAGCGCCAGCCGAGCAGGGCGATGGCGATCATGTGCAGGGCGTCCTCGTAAATCACTCCGAGCAGCAGCACGAAGGCGAAGTAGAAAAAGCGCGACACACCGCGCAGGCGCTTGCCCTCGGAGAGCAGGAGGAAACTGAACACCATCGCCTGGAATACCTGCCAGCCGACCATCTCCCAGAACAGCTGGCCCCAGTAGGTCTTGCCCATCAGGAAGCCGAGCGGGCCGTAGGTGAATACGATGTCCGTGCCCCACTGCAGGTTCTTTGTGAATGCGTAGCCCAGGGTCATGCGCCAGGAGGCGTCCAGCTCCAGGGCGGGAGGGCGGGGGAGGGTGAAGATTGCGAGGCCGATCAACAGCCAGAGCAGGAAGTCGCCGAGCCGGTTGGGCTGCTCGGCCGGGATGGAGGGTGTGCTTTCGGTCATGGGACTATCGGGCATTGGGAAAATGGAGGCGGAGCGGCCGCCGGTACTTATTTGTTACAGTCGATGGAGAGATCGGACCAGAAAGTCCAGTCGCAGGCGGCATTGTCGGCGGGGCCCGGCCCGATGGTGAACTCCAGCCGGCTGCCGGCGGGGTGGCGGGGCAGCAGGAGGGCGAAACGCTGCACTGGGCGGTCGGCCTCGACATCGCGCGGGCAGATCAACCGGTCGAGCAGGACGGTGCGCGCACCGTCGGGCGAGAGCAGGGCGATGCGGAAACTGGCGCCATCGGTGGCCGCCGGGTTGCTGGCGGCGAAGGCCGCCGGCCTCAGGCCGAAGCCGCCGCGCAGGCGGCGGGCGTGTCCGTCGAGCGGATAGACAAGCTCCGACCGGGCATGGGCGAAGTAGATCATCGAATCGTCTTCGAGTTGTGCAGACGGGCCGAAGGGGGCGCTCACCGAGAGCGGCTCTACCGCCGCCGTCACCATAGGGATGCGGAAGCCGGCGAGGCGGTCGGCCGGGAGGGCGTTGGTAGAGCAGTCGACCGGGCTCTCTTCGCTTGTGGTAGTGGAGCCGTCGGCGCGGGTGGCGCGGGCACAGAGCCGGTGGACCCCGGCGCCCAGTCGCTCGAAGGGGGCGATCAACGCTACCTGCAGATCCGCGCAGGGCGCCACGCTCACGCCGTCCACCACAGCTCCGTCTACGAGGAGCTCCAGGCGTTGGAGACGTCCGTCGGTGGCGGTGCAGGCGACCAGATAGGGGGTGGGCTTGGGCTCCACGGCGCCGCGGCCGAAGAGCTGCGGGGCCGAGGGGGCGGCCACGGCGGGGCCGCCGGCCAGCGGAAGCGGAGTGCGCCGGGCTCGGTCGCGCAGCAGATGCAGGCGGAAACCCTGCGGCACGAAGCGCCCGGCCTCGACCACCGCGTAGTCGCGCTCTAGCAGCTGCTCAAGCGCGGCGAACTTGGAGACCGGGTACTTGGCGAAGTTGCGGTGCGTCCCGGCGCTGCAGTCGACGATGAACGGGGGCCGGTGGGACTGCAGCTCGGCGAGCAGGGTGTCCATGGCGCCCGGCACGATCGCGTAGGTGGTGTCCTTCTGGGGATCGAGGTTGGTCCACGGGATCAGGCCGGTGAGGAACGAGCAGTAGACGAAACGCGAGGCTGGGCGGCGGTCGGCGTAGAGGTAGATGTCGGGGTTGTAGCCCCACACAAAGAGGGTGTCGGCAGGAGTGGTGCGTTCGCGCACGTAGGTGGAAACCCTGTCGGCCGGGTCCACCGGCGGGAGGGCGGCGAGGCGCGCCCCGGCTGCGTGCCAGCCGAGCTGGCCGGCGACCAGGGCCAGCGCGGCTGCGGCGGCGCAGGCGGGCAGGCGGTGCGACTCCAGCCATTGGGCACGAGCCCAGGCGCCGAGCCCGGCCAGCGCCAGGCCGGCGGCCAGCGAGAAGGCGGGCAGGCACTGGATGGCGTAGTGCTCGAATCCACGCCCGCCCGACGCCGCGCCGGCGAGCGAGGAGGCGCACCACACCAGCAGGAATACGCGCCAGCAGTTGTCGCTGCGTTCCTCGGGGGTGGGGCGGAGCTGGACGAGGCGCAACAGCGCCAGGGCGGCGGCGGCGAGCCCGGCGACCAGAACCGCCGGATACTCGTGGGCGAGCAGCCGGAAGGGCAGCAGGGCGGAGAGGGAGCGGTCGAGCGCGCTGATCTCCGGGCCGTAGGTATCGATATTGTAGCTCCAGGCGTAGAAGGAGAGATCGCCCAGCGCTCCCGCCGCCCCGAAATAGGCAAGGGCGAGCAGCACCGGCGCAGCGAAGCCGCAGGCCAGGCCGGCAAGCGAGCGGGCGGCGTCGCTCGCTCGCCAGTCGCCGGCGAGCGCGCGCCAGAGGCAAACTGCGACCGGAGGGGCGAAGTCGAGCAGCGCGGGCTGTTTCGAGAGGAATGCGAGGGCCAGCAGCGCTCCGGTGCCGGCGGCGGCGCGCATGGAGAGCGGATACTGCCGCCTCCAGAAAATCCATGCAGCCCAGGTGGTGAAAAGGATGGCGAACCACTCGGTGTGGAAGGCGAAGGCGTCGCTGCCCGGCAGGAGGTTGGTCGAGAGGGCGACGAAGACCGCGGAGGCCCAGAGCCCGGTGGCGCTGTCGCGGGTGCGGTTGCCCACGAGAAAGAGGCCGAAGGCGGTGAGCGCGATCAGGCCGGCGAGGACCAGACGCACGGCGAAGAGGTTGTTGGCGCCCGCCGCAGCGAATACGCCGGCCACGGCGTAGTAGGTGAGCGGGGTGCGCTGGTCGATGGCGTCGCGGTAGAGGGTGCCGCCGTCGAGCAGCGTGCGGGCCACGGCGGCGTGGATACCCTCGTCCACGTTCCAGAGTGTGGCGGAGAGCGAAGGCCAGCGCAGCCAAAGGACCGCGCCAAGAAGTGCGGCGAGCAGCAGGAAGAGGGACGGGCGGAGCTTTGGCATGGATTTCGGGAGACAGGGGCGCGGTATGGCGGGGCGGGTCATGGGCTCGGGGCGGCGGTGGCGGGCTGGTTGGGGCCGGGCAGCGGGGCCGCATCGTAGGCGCGCAGGTCGGCCAGGTAGCTCCAGTCGAAGGAGTAGTTGTCGCGGGGGCCCGGGCCGATGGCGAGGGTAACGCGGCGCACCTGTGTGCTCGAGATATCGATGCACGCGGTCTGCCGGCCACGGTCGGCGGCGGCGTTGACCGGGTCGAGGTTGCGCTCAAAGAGGGTGGCGGTGGTGCCGTCGGCCAGCTCGGCAGTTACTATGATGCTGATGCCGTCGGTGCGGCCGCCCTGGCTGCCGTCGTAGCTGGCGGGCTCCAGCCCGTAGCCGAAGGTTAGCGACCGCGCTGAGGCCGGCAGTTCGTAGCTGACTGTCGAGGGCGAGTGGGCGGTCCATTTGCCCTCGGGGTCGCAGGTCATCACCGGGGCGCGGTTGGCGCCGACCGCCTCGGCGGGGATCGCTACGGAGCCGTGCAGCAGCGGCGGGCCGAAGTCCCCCGCTGTGCCCAGGAGGGGGCCGAGGTAGGCGGTGTCGTTGGCCACGGAGCCGTTCCTGCCCGGCAGCACCTGGACCACGATGGCCCCCGGTGCGGAGTCCGGGAACACGATCTCGGAGGTTTGGGGACCGTGGTCGGCGCCGTTGCCCTTGGGTTCGAGGCGGCGGGAGAAGAGGCGTGTCCTGTCGCCGGTGGCGGGCTCGAAACCGACCACAAAGTCGACGCCATCGGAGGCGGGGCTGGCGGCGGTATCGTAGTAGGACTGTTCGTCCATCCCGTAGGTGAAGCTTAGCGACTTGAGGCCGGCCGGCCGCACATAGACGAGTTTCGCGATGGCGTGGGTGAGCCAGGTTTCCGGCGGGGTTGTCCTCGGGGTGGGCGGGCCGAGGTGGGCCTCGCTCCCAAGGGGAGGATACTCCTTGCCGCGGAGGCGCAGCGGTGGGCCGGCAGCGGCGGGAGAGCGGAGCAGGTCGGCCGCCGCGGGGATTTCAACCGGCGGCCCCAGGCGGACGCCGTCGGGCTGGTGCAATGCCGCACGGAACACGGTGGCCCCGGGCGGCCGTTCGGCTACGGGGGCAAAGAAGGTGACGTCGCAGTCGCGGCCGGTGGCGGGCAGCGCGAGGGTGCGCAAGAGCAGCCCTCCCGCGTAGAGGTCCAGCCGGGTGGCGCCGCGGGGTGCACGCGCCGTGAGCGTGGGGATGGCCGGGTACTGGTTGGTGTAACCGACAGTCAAGCTCACGGTGGGGTCGGCGAGGGCTCCGAGGGGCGGTGGCGAGGACTCCGCCGGGGCGAGGCGCCGGTAGAAGCGCAGGCCCAGGGGATGGCGCACGGGGGGCTCCACCTCGGCGTATTCACGGGTGATCATCCCCCAGAGCTGCGGGCGGTCGCGCAGCGGGTACTTGGCGTGGCCGCACACCGGACCGGTATCCACGATCATGGCAGCGGGGGTGCGTTGGAAATCCTCCCTCAGCCGTTCCCAGCTCCCTGGGGTGACGGTGGCGGAGGTGTCGGTGAGCGGGTCGAGGTTGGTCCACGCGATCATGCCGGTGAGGAAGAGCGTATGGAGGAAACGGGTGTTGGGCAGGCGCTGGCAGTAGACGTAGTAGTCGGGGGCGAAGCCCCACACGAAGATGCGCTCCTGGGGGAGGGTGAAGTCGCGCACGATCTGGCAGAGCTCGATGGCGTTGTTGTCGCGCGGGGAGATCTCGCGGAAGCGCTCGGCCAGCCTCCAGCCGGTGGCGGCCAGCGCGAGCAGCAGCACCGCGAGACCGGCGTGACGGCGACGCTGCGGCCCGGCGGAGAACCACTCCCAGGCGCGGGCCA
The DNA here is from genome assembly GCA_903960515.1 of uncultured Verrucomicrobiota bacterium. Taxonomy (GTDB): domain Bacteria; phylum Verrucomicrobiota; class Verrucomicrobiia; order Opitutales; family Opitutaceae; genus CAJCBL01. Next base: position 2,611 of record CAJCBL010000258.1, on the reverse strand, counting down.
GCAGCCAGCCGGCGGCAAGGCTGAGCCCGGGGATAACCTGGATGCTGTAGTGGGAGAATCCGCGCCCGCCAAGGGACGCGGCGAGGATGCCGGCGGCGGACCATCCCAGCGCCAGCCATGGAAGAACGGAGACAAGGGCGGGGCGCCTGCACAGCCCCCGGCCCACCGACACCAGCAGGAGGCAGGCCCCGAGCAGGCCGGCTACGAGGACGGCCGGAGTGTGCAGCGCGGCCAGGCGGAAAGGCTCGATCATCGTCGCCAGGCGGGCGGGCAAGGGGATTGCGGGTACGTAGATGGTGGAGTTGTAGGTCCAGGCGTAGTAGAGCAGATCGGCCGCGGCTCCGTGGTAGGCGAAGTAGGCTAGGGTGGCGCCGAGCACCAGGGCGAGGCCGGCGAGTTCGCCCAGGGCGAAGCGCAGCAGGGCCCCGCGCTGGCCGGGGCGGGAGAGGAGCAGCAGGGCCACGAGCACCAGCGAGGTGCCCAGGTCGAACAGTCCGGGTTGTTTGCACAGCAGAGCCAGGCCAAAGAGCATGCCGGGGCCGATACCGCGCAGGAAACCGGGCCGCTCCAGCGCGCAGGCGAACGCCCAGAATCCAGCGAGCGAGAAGAGGATGAGAAACCACTCCGTGTGGGCGGCCATCGCATCCCCGTCGTCGGGGAGCGCGAAACAGAGCAGGGTGAATACGAGGGCGGCGGCCACGCCGGTGCGTTCGTCGCCCAGCCGGCGGGCGAGCTGCCAGAGGGCTATCGCCCCGAGCCCCAGCAGGACGGCGAGCACGCAGTGGAGCGCGGCGGTGTTCCAGTCTCCGAAGACGGCGAAGATGCCGGCCTTCAGGTAGGGAACGAGCGGGTTGCGGTGGTCGGCGGCGTCGCGGTAAAGCACGCCACCGGCGAGGATCTGCTCGCTGGCGGTGATGGTGATCCCCTCGTCGATGTTCCAGATGGTGCGCTGGAGGTAGGGTGCGCGCACCCCGAAGGACACGGCGAGCAGCAGCAGGGCGAGGAGGAGCCGGCGGGGCGCGGTCATGTCACAAAAACTGGGGCTTGCGCGGGGGCGCGCCGGGGGCGGGTTGGCCGGATGCCGCTGCGGAGGTTGAAGAGCGGGGGATCATTGCACCTCGATGCTTCGCCAGACCGCCCAGTCGAAGGCCGCGTTGCCGTTGTTGCGGGTGCGGAAGACGAGCACCTCGCCGGGCTGTGGCAGAAATGGGACCTCGGAGCCTTGGACTCCCCTGTCGGTCTGTACGGTGTCGGGGGTGAGCACTCGGCGGAAGATCGTGCGGTGGCCGCCGTCCGGGGTCTCGGCGTCCACCAGGAATTCGACCCCGTTGGTCCGGCCATTGTCGCCGGTGTATGCCCCCGGCAGGATGCCAAACTCCCAGCGAATCCGACGGGCGGTGGAGGGCACCGGTACCCAGAGATTGCTGTCGGGGTGGGTGTTGAGGGCCCGGGCGCCCTCGAAGTCGAGCACGTCGAAGCCGAAGGTGGCGCGCATGTGGGAGGGTGCCGGGCTGACCATGTCGAAGAACGTGCGTGCGGTCTGCGGGGGGATCGGGGTGGGGCCGGCGGGCTCGGTTGCCGGAGCCGGGGGAGGCGCTGTGGTGGTGATCTGGTGGTAGCCGTTGTGGATGCTCAGCCGGTGCAGGACGGTGTCGCGGTAGATGCGGTTTATGTAGACGTCGCCGCTGGGGTGCGAGTAGGTGATCTTTGGATCGATTGCGATGCGCGCGGCGAGGAAGCGGACCAGGTCGAGGTTGCTGCGCTGGTCTCCGCAAAGCACCAGGGCGGCGATTTCCTCGCCGTCGAGGTCGCGCAGGGCGCGCTCAAGGTAGGCGGTGTCGTTTTCCAGCCCGCTGCGGATCATTAGGGCCTTGCGCTGGGCGTAGTAGGGGATGATCGGACACCAGTCGGAGCCGGCCACGATGATGATGCCTTTCGGGTGCGTGAAGGACTTGAGGGACTCGGTGAGGCCGGAGCCGCCGGGGCTCTGCACGGCCTGGTCGTGGTAGTAACAGGAACCCGACGATGCCGGGCGCAAAGCGCCGGTGCGGTAGTTGCCAAACAGCGCCGCCAGGGGCACGAGCACAAGTGGGGCCGAGAGCCAGCGAGGCAGGCGGGAGTCGAGCAGGCCGTGGAGGGTGAAGGCGATGGCGGCAGTGGCGAAGGCGGCGCAGGCGTAAAAGTAGTAATCCTGGTACGCGTAGGCCAGGGGGATGAGCTGCTGGGCCACGATGAAGAGGGCGGCTGCGGCGCCGATGTGCCAGCGGACCTTGGGCAGAAATACGATGCCCGGCAGCACGATCAGCCCCAGTGCCCAGGCGGGCAGGATCGACTCCTGCCAGCGCGCGAAGAGGGTGCGCCAGACCTCACCGGAGAAATGCGTCGCCAGGCTGAAGGTGCCATAGTTGCTGTAGGCGAGATTGTGTGAGGTGAAGACGTAGGCGGAGGGGTGGTTGATCTTCGCGGCGTCGGTGTAGCTCGCCCACCAAAGGGCGGCGGCGACGGGGACGACCATGGTGCCCAGGCCCCAGGCTGCAGTGCGGGCCAGTTTGGGCCAACCTTGGGCGCTGCGGACGTCGCGCCACAGGCACCACGCACCAAAGGCGGCCGC
>CAJCBL010000257.1 GCA_903960515.1 uncultured Verrucomicrobiota bacterium | reverse complement strand
TTGGGGCGGGCCTGCCCGCGATCGGCGCTCTTAATGGCGTGCCGGCACGCTGCTACGGCGGAATCGTTATGCCTTAGCCGTGATAATGCAGACCAGCGCCGAGTGCCGGGTGACGAGAGCCAAAACCCCAGTGATCGGCCCTGGAGCAGTGGGGCTTCCGAGGTCTTGCTTGGTGATCAGTCCCTCGGCGCTCGGCTCTGGGCTCTTGACTGAATGGTCAGGTCTCAGCCAAAGGCTGCTGCTCCTGGACGCGAGGAGATCAGGTTGGTGGATGCGGCGGCGGGGTGGAGCGCGAGCCGGGATTGTGCTCTTCGGGTTTGGGCGGGAGTTGGGCTTCGTCGAGCAACTGGCGGGCCGCCTCGGGCGAAATGCCGTGTGTGAGGTGAATCTGGAGATGGTCGGTGAGGAACTCATCGACCGAAATCCATTTGCCCTCAACCTGGACCCTCTTGGTCCAGGCGCACATCACCTGCAGATGGCCCTGCAGTTCGCGGGTCTTTTCTGTGGACTGGCGCAAGTCGGCCAATGCCCGGGAGAGTTCAGTGTTGAGCTGCTCGCGTTTGGCTATGGCAAGCTTGAGCCGGCTCACTGTTATGCCGATTGCGGCGAAGGCCAGGAAGCAGATCAGGCTGTTCCAATAGGTGGAAAGCGCATGCTCATAGTGGCTCCCCGCTAGGCGGTCGGCGAGCCACCACGCAATCCCGCTGAGTAATGCCATGCCGAGGCCGGCGTTTCGGCCCAGGTGCCAAGCGCACAGTGAAACCGGCACGAAATAGAAGGTGACGAAGAGCAGTTCATTGTGGGTCGCATAATCGATAGCGCTTACCAGAAGGAGAATACCGAGACTGATGAGAAGCCGACTGATAGGAATCCCGACCCGGGACTCAGGAAGCGAAGTCGCTGGCGAAGGCTGCGGGTTTAAGGGGGTGGGAGGCACGGGTGGGTTGAAAAGGCAGAAGGCCGAGGTACTGGGAGGGATAGGCTTGTGGCGGGAATTGTCGACGGCGGAGAGCTGAACTATCCGCAGTGAAGCAGGGATCGAAGCGAGACCGGGAATGGGCGTTCCATTCCCAAAAATCGCGCAATGGCACGAGGGAATTGCTGGTCCGGTGCCCAAGAACCGCTGGCAGGTGCTCTAGAACCGCCGGCCGGTACGAAGGTAGCTGCGGGCCCAGATGCGGCACGTAGGCAATCTGTACTCTAGATCTGGAATTTTGCACCATAGTAGTGCTAGTAGGGGCACACAGCAGAACGCATCCCGCCACCCCGCAGCTTGCCCCTGGCGCCTAGGGATTGGGGCACCGTCCCCTAAGTATCGCAGCAACGCTGCGCTGAAACCGCCGGCCGGCGCGCAATCATCGCCGGTACCGTATGCTGGAACTGCTGACCCATGCGCGGCTGTTGGACAATCCGCACGCGGGATCGGAAATTCTTCACCCTGGTAGTGCTGGTATGGGCACTCAGCAGAACGCCCCCGTCACCCCGCAGCTTGCCTCTGGCGTCCTGGGATTGGGGCACTAGCCCCAAAGTATTGCGGCAACGCTGCGCTAAAACCGCCCGCCGGTACTCAAGTATCGCCGGTACGGTATGCAGGAACCGCTTACCGGTGCGCGACTGGCGGGCAATCCGCACGCGGGATCGGAAATTCTTCACCCTGGTAGTGCTGGTATGGGCACTCAGCAGAACGCCCC
>CAJCBL010000256.1 GCA_903960515.1 uncultured Verrucomicrobiota bacterium | reverse complement strand
CTTCTACATCGACCTCAATCCCGTGCGTGCCGGCCTTGTCACCGATCCCAAGGACTACCGTTTCTGCGGCTACGGCGAGGCCGTAGCCGGCAATGCCACCGCCCGAGCAGGCCTCTGCCAGGTGCATGGCGGGAAGTGGCAACAAGCCCACGCCGCCCACCGTATCGGGCTGTTTGGCACCGGCTCGGCCCCGCGCCTCTGCGGCACCAACATCGCTCCGACGGCTTTCGCCGAAGTGCTGAGGCAAAAGGGCCAACTGCCTATGGCCACGGTGTTGCGTTGCCGGGTACGCTACTTCACCGATTCGGCGGTGCTGGGATCACAGGCCTTTGTCGCCCTGCATCTGGCTGCGTATCGCCACCGCTACGGCGCTCGCCAGCGCAGCGCCCCTCGGCCGCTCCAGCCTATCACCGATTGGGGCGGCCTCACCGTCCTCCGCGCCCTGCGCCACGGCCCCTTCGGGTAGCTTGAGGGATGGACTCAAGTCGGCTTGGACAGACCTTACCGACTATTCTCCGATCGTGGATCTTGCCAACACAAGTTGGTATCGGGTTTCTAGTGTCGAGGCGGGCTGGTGTCGTGTTTTGTCACCAAACTGCCGCGGTTCGAGCGTAAGGGGCTCCATGTCTGAGTGCCGGGGGGGAGAACTGGCGGGTTTGCGACGGGGGCGCGGCGGTGGCGGAGCTCGCCTCTGGAGGGTTGGATCCAGGGGCTAGTGACTGGTGGAAAGGAGGGCGGGAAGCACTACTTCCTCCGGGCTGGAATCGCGGGCTGCGCGGGGCGCTGTCACCAGCCGGCAATGGCTTCCAGGCGGCGGCGGTAGCGGCGGCCGATCACCTCGGGGGCGAAGCGCTCCGCGATGGTGGCTTGGGCGCGGGCACCGAGCTGGGCGCGCAGCGCGGCATCGTCGACAAGCCGGCGCATCCACCAGGCGGCGTGTTCGACATCCGGATCGGCCCAGGTCTGGCCCTTGGAGTAGGGGCCGATGTTGCGCTCAAGAGTGATCAGATTGGCGCGCACCGGGCAGCCGTTGCGGTCGTTGACGAACTCCGCGGAGGCCGACCAGTCGGTGGCGATCACCGGCTTGCCCAGGAACATGCTCTCGGCGATGGCCAGCCCGAAGCCTTCGGAGCGGTGGAGCGAGACGAAGCAGTCGCAGGCGGCCTGCAGGGCGTAGATGTCGGCGCGCGGCAGAGTCTCGGAGATCAGCACGGCACCGGGCAGCGAGTCGGCGTCGGCCTGCAGGCGGGCCCAGGCCTCGGGGTTGCCGGCTCGGTTGTGGACCTTGATGACAACGCCAACCTCGCGCGACGAGGGAAAGGCGCGACGGTAGGATTCAAGCACAGCGCGCGGGTTCTTGCGCTCGCTGTAGGAGTTGAGGTCGTAGAGGAAGAGGAAAAGAAAGCGGTCCGCCGGCAGGCCGAAACGCTCGCGCAGGGCGGCGGTGGTTTCGCTGGGGCGGGCGAAGCCGATGGCGTGCGGCATGGTGTGCACGGCGTGGGGCAACTTTGCGGACACGGCTTCGCGCACGAAATCGCTGGGGCACCAGATCTCGTCGTAGTATTGCGCGTACTCCAGCCAGGCGTCGGGGAACTCGGGCAGCTCCCAGGCCCAATAGGCGATGTTGTACTTGCCGGCGCGGAAGGCCGGGCCGTGGTGATGGTCGATGTCGCGCGACTGGGGGGCGTCGATGTGGATGACGTTGACCCCATGCGGATTGGCCTCCTGGAGACGCGCGGCGAGGCTGGTATCACCTTGGGAATTGAGGCAGTTGAGCTTGAGGGGGACGACGGCTACGGCCAGTCCGGCGGCGTCGGCCGCCCTGACCATGCAGCGGGCGGATTCGCCCACGCCGAGCTCGGCCTGGTGGAAGCCTACGACGTTGAGGCCGAGCCTGAGGTGGCGCCGGGAGAAGGCGTGGTTGCAGGGCGAGTGGCGGCTGGCGAAGTCGAAGATGGTCTCGCCCTCGCTGGATACTAGCGCACGGATGCGGATCTGGCGGTTCTTGTTCTGGCGCCGGTACCACTGGAGGCGGCGGTGCAGGGGACCCGGCAACGGTACAGATTTGGTTACACGGCCGAGCCAGGCAAGGTGGTCGGTCCAGTCGGTGCCCAGGAGACGGAGAGCTACCGTGTTGCCCGTCCCCTCGGGGGGCGCGGGCAGGTCGAAGGCGATCTCGAACGGGCCTGGTGCGGTGGGTGCCGCAAGGGCAATTCGGGTACCGTTGAGCAGGATCTCGAGCTGGGGCGGCGGGCCGGCGCGCTCGGCGGCCGGCCAGGGCTTGAATTCGCAGCGAAGCACGGCCCGGGGCACATCGGCGAAAGAGGGCAGCACGATCTCGGCGGCACCGCGCAGCCAGTGCGATTCGAGGTCGAACTCGTCGTGGAGGAGTCCGGAAAAATGAGACCAGCGGCCGGCGGGAGAGTGTTTGCGCAACGATTCAGGCATGGAGACGGCTGGAGTTAACGACAGGCGCCGCTGCCGTGTCCAACGGGAATGCGGCGCACGGCGACCGACATGATGTGCGGCTGGTGTGCGGGCGCCGGGACCACTGCGGGTGGCGGGCCTCAAGCAGAGCCTTTCGGTCGTAGGCGAAGCAGGACCGTACGGCGGTGCGGATTGGGGGGCGGAGTTGATCGATTCTGTGGGTGCGGTGGAGGTACACCGGGTTGCAGCGCAAAAGACTGCTGCAAGTACGACCTTTGGGGTTTCCAATGGCGCGGCCCGTCCTATCGTCGGCCACGCCATGCAACGGACCACCTCTCGTTTCCATGCGTTCTGGATCGGATTCGTAGCGCTCGTCTGGATCGCGCCGGGCGCATGCCTTGCCGAGCCGGTGGTGCTTCGTATCGGCTATTTCCCGAACGTGACCCACGCCCAAGGTGTGATCGGCGCCGCTGGCACGCGCGAGAAGGCGGGCTGGTTCGAGCAGCGTCTCGGGCCAGAGGTGACGATCCAGTGGTTCCCCTTCAACGCGGGCCCTAGCGCGATGGAGTCGATCTTCGCCGGCTCGATCGACGCCACCTACGTGGGCCCCAATCCCGCGCTCAACGCCTACATCAAGTCCAAGGGCGAGGAGATCCGCATCCTCGCCGGTTCGGCCCGGGGCGGGGCGGCGCTTGTGGTGCCGAGCTTGAGCACACTGGCGAAGGCCGACGATTTCCGTGGCAAGAAGGTGGGCACACCGCAGTTGGGCAACACCCAGGATGTCTCCGCCCGTGCGTGGTTCCGCAGCCAGGGGCTCAAGGTCACCCAGACCGGCGGGGATGTGTTCATCATTCCGACGCCGAATCCCGACCAACTGGGGCTCTTCCAGGCCGGACACCTCGACGCTGTGTGGACGGTGGAACCGTGGGTCTCGCGCCTGGTGCTTGAGGGCAAGGGCCGCGTGCTCATCGAGGAGCGGGACGCCGTGACGACCATTCTAGTCTCCAGCGTGAAGCTCCTAAAGGAGCACCCCGCGCTGGCCGAGAAGCTGCGCGGCGCGCACCTCGAGCTCACCGCATGGATCAACGCCCATCCCGACCTGGCCCGGGAGAAGGTGCGCGCCGGCCTCTCGGCCGAGACGCGCCATGAGATCTCGGCGACGCTTGTAGCCGCAGCATGGAGCCGATTGACGTTCACCGACAAGGTGGAGCCGGCGGTGCTGGAGAAGTTCATGGCCGACGCACAAGCCGCCGGGCTGCTCAAGCAGTCCCTGCCGCTGGATCGGTTCTTCTCCGGAAAACCATGACCCTCCAGCAAGAGCTCACCCCGAACGCGCCCGCCAAGCTCGTGGTCGACGAGGTCAGCAAGACCTTCGGCACCGGCCGCCGGGCGGTGCACGCGCTGGACCGCATCTCGCTGCAGGTGGGCGAGGGGGAGTTTGTCTGCCTTGTGGGCCCGTCGGGTTGCGGCAAGTCGACGCTGCTCAACATCATAGCGGGCCTGGAGCCGGCCGACGGCGGCAGTATCCTCGCCGATGGGGCACCGGTCTCCGGGCCGGGCCGCGACCGCATGGTGATGTTCCAGGAGCACGCGCTCTTCCCCTGGCTCGATGTGATGGGCAACCTGATGTTCGGCCTCAGGCTCAAGCCGGGCTTGAGGGATTCCGAGCGGCGCGATGTGGCTATGTACTATCTCAAGCTGGTCGGGCTGGAGCGGTTTAAAAATGCCAACATCCACGAGCTCTCCGGGGGCATGAAACAGCGTATCGCTTTGGCCCGTGCGCTGGCGCCCAACCCCAAGGTGCTGCTGATGGACGAGCCTTTCGCCGCCCTCGACGCGCTCACCCGTGAACAGCTTTACGGTGACATCCAGCGCATCTGGCAGGAGCGCAAGAAGACCATCGTATTCGTAACCCACAACGTGCGCGAGGCCGCCTGCCTGGGCGACCGGGTGGTGTTGTTCTCCCCCAACCCCGGCCGGGTGCAGGAGCAGTTCCGCGTGGACCTGCCGCGCCCGCGCGACATCAACTCGCCCGAGCTCGCCGGACACGCCACCAAGATCATGCGCGCGCTCAAGGGGCATCTCCAGACTCCGGATTCACCCACCGAATGAAACGCGCACTCACCGCCATCGGATTTTTCGTGGGCCTGCTCGGGCTCTGGCAGTTGCTGTACTCGCTCAAGCTCTGGTCGCCGGTTCTGCTCCCGTCCCCTGCCGATGTGGCCCTCTATCTGCGCGATGCCGCGATGGACGGCTCCCTGTGGACGAGCATTGCGGTGACGATGAAGCGGTTAATTATCGGTTACACCATTGGGCTGCTCGCCGGAGTGCCCATAGGCATGGCCACCGCGCGGCTGCGCATGCTGCGCGACACTGTGGGGGTGCTCGCCCTGGGGTTGCAGGGGTTGCCCAGCGTGTGCTGGGTGCCGCTGGCGCTGCTGTGGTTCGGGCAGACAGAGGGAGCGATGCTCTTTGTGGTGATCATGGGCACGCTATGGTCGGTGATCCTCGCCACGGAGACGGGGGTGCGAAACGTGAACCCGATCTATGTCCGCGCCGCGGCGACGATGGGCTCCAAGCGACTGCATACGCTCACCCGGGTGATCCTGCCCGCCTCGCTGCCGTTCATCGTGAGCGGCATGAAGCAGGGCTGGGCCTTCGCCTGGCGCTCGTTGATGGCTGCCGAGATCTATGTGACGATCCTCAGCGGCTTCGGCCTGGGGCACCTGCTGCACTATGGCCGCGAACTCAACGCGATGGAGCAGGTGATCGGGGTGATGCTGGTGATCGTCTCGATCGGGGTGGCCGCCGACAAAATCTTCTTCTCTCCTTGGGAGAATTTCCTGCATCGGCGCTGGGGCACCTCGGGCTGAGCGGGTGGGGCGCTGCGGTGCAGTGGATTGTGGGTTCTTCAATCGCAGCGTCCCGGTTATCCAGGTTTCCCCTATGGAAAGCGTAGTGGATCCTTACTGATGATTGGCTGAATCCGGCTCGCCTGGGCTAGGGGGACGGGGCAAATTCCGCGCAGTTCGCCGTACCCGTGCATCCGCTGAAACAAACGACGGCTGAGATTTTCCACCTGCTTGCGTTCGGGGGCAGGTGGTCTCGGCCAGTACATCATTGAGGACTTTCACCGATGATTGCCATGACCTGCCAGAGTTGCGGGGCCCCGCTGGACCGGGTCACCGCAGATGGGCTTTGCCCGGCGTGCCTCCTGCGCGGGGTGCTGGAAACGGAGCCCCCTGATGAGAAGAGAAGTGATGATCCCCCTCGGCTGACACTGCCGCGCAACTTCGGCCCGTATTGTCTGCTGGGCGAGCTGGGGCGGGGTGGTATGGGGGTGGTGTATCGGGCTCAACAGGTCTCCCTTGATCGCACGGTGGCGGTGAAATTGCTGCTGGCCGGCGCCTATTCCAGCGAGGCCGCCTTGCATCGCTTCCGGCTTGAGGCCGCTGCGGCGGCGGGGCTCCAGCATCCGAACATTGTAGAGGTCCACGACTACGGAGAGGTGGACGGACAGCCCTACTACGCGATGGATCTGGTGACCGGCACCAATCTCGCCGAACTGTGCGACGGACGCCCTCTGCCGGTGCGGCGGGCCGCCGAGCTTCTGCGCTTGCTGGCCGGGGCGACCCACTACGCGCACCGGCGAGGCATAGTCCACCGCGACCTCAAGCCCTCCAACGTGCTCGTAGACGAGGCCGGTAGGCCGCGTATCACCGACTTCGGTCTCGCCAAGGTGCTCGCTGGCACCGAGGGAGCGACCATGACCCGGCAGATGCTTGGCTCACCCGGCTACGCCGCGCCGGAGCAGGCGGCCGGCCGCGTTGCGGAGGTCGGGGTGGCCAGCGACGTCTACGGGTTGGGTGCGTTGTTCTACCATTTGGTGACGGGGCGGGCACCGTTCAATGCCGCCACCCCCGCCGAGACTCTGCGGCTGGTGCTCGACACCGAGCCGCCGCCTCCGCGGCTGTTGAATCCAGCGCTGCCTCACGACCTTGAGACGATCTGCCTGAAGTGCCTAGCGAGAGAACCCGCCGGCCGCTACGCCACCGCGGCGGAGGTGGTTGACGATGTGGAGCGCTTCCTGGCCGAGCAGCCGATCCGGGCGCAACCGCCGGGAATGGTATACCGGATGCGCAAGTTCACCCGGCGCCACCGTGTCGGGGTGGCGGCGACAGCGGCGGTGGTCGTGGCGCTGGCCGGCGGGTTCACCGCTGCGCTGGTGGGTTTCCACTGGGCGGTGGTGCAGCGGCAGGCGGCCGACGCAGCCCGCGGCGAGGCGGAGCAACTGGTCGAGCTGATGACGGACGATTTGAAGCCCGCGCTAGAACAGCGCGGCGGGTTGCCCCAGTTGGTGCAACTGACCGAGGCCGCCGTCCACTATTATGAGACGTTGCCGCCGGCGTTGCGCAGCACCAAGACCGACTTCGGCCATGCAGACGCGCTTTCTGCGCTGGCGCGGTTGCGCGGGATAGCGCTGGACGATCGCAGGGGTGCCGAGGTGGCGTTGCGCGCGGCCCTGGTGTTGAGGGAGAAAATCGCACGGGCGAATCCAGGCGACCCGGCGGCGGCCGCCGCGTGGCTGTGGGACGAGTGGGAGTTGCCTTGGATCACTGGCGACACGGCCGAGCAATATTCCGAGGTGCGGCAAGATGGGTTGGTTGGCCGCTGGCGGGCGCTCCAGGCGCGCTTCCCGGAGAGTGCGGGGGTGAAGCGGGGGCTGGCGGAGGTCCTGGCGCTGTATGCGCAGTGCGCAGCCACCGACTTCGGCAAGCCCAAGGAGGCTGTCGCGGCGGGCAGGCAGTGCCGTGCCCTGGTCGAGGAACTGGTTGCCGCCCGGCCCCTGGACAAAACCCTGGGCGACCTGGTCGAGAAGAGCCTGCGCGGGCTGGCCACCGCGCTGCATCAGGCCGGCGAAGCGGCCGAGGCCATGGCCGTGAGCGAGCAGGCGGTGGCCTATTGCAACGACGCATTGAAGGCCGATCCCGGCAATGTGAAGCTGCGGGAGCGCGCCGCGGAAGCGGCCCGCAACCTCTGTTACCGGGCGTTCACTACGAATGTATTCCGATCCAGGGAGGCCGAGCGACTCGCCCGGGAGCATTATCGGGTGCTCACGGAATTGAGCCCGGACAATCAGGAGTACCGATACCTCTACGCGCTCTCGCACATGATGGAGGCCAATTATCATCTCATCTGGGACCCCGATCCCGCAGCCACGAGGAAGGCGTTCCAGGAATTCCATGCGCTGCTCGGGCCGTTCGTTGGGCGGCGAGGATACGAGAAACACCATGAGCAATGGACGCTCGATTGCCTGTATCTGGCCGCGGTGGCCGCGTGGGCCTGCGAGCCGGCCGAGGCGCGCCGGGAGATTGAGCGGGCCCGGGGGCGCTGCAGCGATTGGAGCAAGCTGTATCCCGAAGGATCGTTCGACAGGCACCTCATCCGCTCCCGCTTCTTGTGCCTGGAGGGCTGGGCGTTCTATTGGTTGCGCGACTGGCCGGGGGTGGCGAAGGATGCTCGTGAGAGCTTGGTGGAGATCGAGTCCGGGCTGCGTCAACAACCTGAGCATGCTGAACTGCTCCTGCGACGGGCCGTGGCCTGCTCCCTTCTCGGCATCGCAGTGCTACGCGAGGGACGCTCCGGCGAGGCCATCGACCTCTTGCAGCCGGCCATCGCCACCATGGGCGCCGCGCCAAGCGCGAGTTCGGTGTATGAGCTATCTATGTTCACGAGATTCGCCCAGCTGGCTCTGGTCGAGGCGTTGGCTCAGCACGGCGAGCGTGAACGGGCACGGGAGGCGGCGGCGCGGCTTGTCCTTGGAGTGTCGATCTTTGGTCGCGCCCCCTGGGGTGAGCAGGAATGGAAGGCGCGTGTGTTGACCCTCGCCGCTACCCTGTGCGGGCCGGAGGAGCGGGTGCGGAGCATGGTGCTCGCAGACCGGGCTGAGCGGCTCCTGCCCAGTCCGGCGGCCTTAGGCCGGCTCACGATCGGAGGAATGGAGGACCGGGCGACAATTGCCCGATTGCGTGCCGCCACTGCGACCACCCTTGAGCTGGGCGAACTTGAAAGGGTGGGGCGAGGGTTGGACGAAGCCGCGGCGGCCGACCCTGATGTGATCGAACGCCTGACACGGGCGGGCGAGGCGGCGTGGGATTTTGGGGCGAGCTCCACCTTCGCGCCCACCGCGCGCATGGCCGAACTCGCAGCTCGAGAGGGCTACCTCCTGCTTATGGACCGCGACCCCGAGAACCAAGGGTATCGCTTCCTTTTCGCTGAGACCCATCGGATGGACTGCTACACCCACCTCGACTGCGATGGGCTGGTCGAGCAGGCGCGGGCGGCGTTCCGCGGATACGATGAGTTGCTCGAACCCTTCGTTGGGCGGAAAGGATACGACAGCGTCCTTCGCACGCGTCTGGCCAACAGCCTGTATCTTTCCCAGCTTTCCGCCTCCATGGGGGACAGAGCCGAGGCCGAGCGCTGGATCCAAGAGGCGGGGCGACGATTCGAGACCTATCGAGCCCGGCTGCCGGAGGGATCCGCCGAGAGGGCCTTGGCCCGCCTGCGGTTCAACGGGGACCTGTTATGGAGTGCGTGGTGGCTGCGCGACTGGCCGGAGGTCGCAAGGCTGGCGCAGGAGGCGAAGGCTGAGGTCGAAGGCAGGCTGGTGGAGCAGCCGGCAAACGAGGAGCTGCTCCTGCGCGCCGCAATGATCGAAGGGTTTGGCGCGTTGGCCGGGGCCGGTCCCGCCGCCGAAGCCGTTGCGCGGTTGGCGAAGGCGAGAGACTCCCTGAGCCTGATGCTGGGGCGTTTCCAGGTCAAAGGCGCTGTGATCGAGCTGTGGATGCTTGAGGATGCTGCGGTCGAGGCGTGTCGGAAAGCCGGTGATATGGCCCAAGCGCGAAAGTCGGCGGGGGAGGCTGAGGCCTACTTCGGGTTGGCGTGGGGAGCAGATGGGCCGGGGGAGTATTGGCGGGGTCAGAAACACCTAGCGAGGGTTCGTCTGCAGGCGGCGAGCGTGCTCGATCCTTCGGTGCCGGCGGGGGCAGCCCGCCGGAAGGAGCTGTTGGTGCTCGCCGCAGCAGCACTTGCCCCCGACAAGGTCGCCGGCCGGCTCACGGTGGATGTGCGCGAAATGTTGCAGGAACTCGCGGTGTTGCGTGGGCAATAGCCGGATGGGTTCTCGGAATGCAACGCCGCCCCGAACCCTCAACGGGATCGGGGCGGCGCGATCATTCCGCCGTGTGGCCCGTGCGGCACGGGCCGGGGAGAATTCACTTTTGGGCCACGAAGGTGCGATTCCGGGCTTCGGGGCCGCGGTCAGCAGCCGCGACGAGGACTCTTACGCCCTTAGGGTTGACCAGTTTGATGTCGGTCACCCGGCTGTTGTCGAAGGTCACGACCAGCATGGTGCAGCCCTTTGCCCGGGCTTCGTCCGAGGAAGCCTTGTAGTTATGGAATACCCATACGTCGTCGCCGATCGTGCGGGATGGTGAGCCGAGGAGGTAGCGCACGGTGGAGTCGGCGCTCCCGAGTTTGACGATGCCTTCGCTCTTCCCGACGATTTGATCGATCGGATAGGCGAACGCCTCGGTTGCCCGAGGGCCGGCCTGCAGTGATGTGGTGCCTGCGCCACAGAGGGAGGTGAGCAGCAGGGCGAGGATTGGAATTCGAGTATTCATGATGGTATTTGGCGTTTTAGTTTCTCGAGCGTTTCCGGGCGGGGATAACTTCGCTGAGGTTCCGCCCATTGATGAATAACCGGTTCGCTGATGGAGGTTACAGGAGGGCGGGGCGGAGGCCCCGGGCCTGCGGTTCCGGCGGAGTTGATTTGGTGCGGCTTCGGGCTAGGTGCCACCGCAGCGCTGGGTCGAACATCGGATTCGCGTTGCCCTCCGTGATAGTTAGTATCCGGCCCCCACTGCATCACGATGACGACAAAAGTGCGCGCACAGCAGGCTGGGGTGGAGGGCCACAACGGTGTCCGCTTCGGCGGTACGACGCATTGGACCTTGGTCGTTCAGGCCGCCGATGGCGGGACGCCCGATGGGCAAGCCGCGTTGGAGGAGCTTTGCCGCACCTATTGGAAACCCCTCTACAGTTTCGCGCGCCGACAAGGGCTGGCTCCCGTAGACGCCGAGGATCTCACCCAGGGATTTTTCGCCGATTTTCTCGCCCGAGGTGCGATCACCCGAGCCGATCCCAGCCGCGGGCATTTCCGCTCGTTCCTGCTCGCCTCGTTTCGCAACTTCCATTCCCACCAGCGGGCAGGCGCCGCCAGCCTCAAGCGTGGCGGTGGTCAGGTGTTTGTTTCGATAGAGGAGTTGAGGGAGGCCGAAGCGCAGTTCTGTCAGGAGCCGGCGGTGACAGGTTCGCCAGATGTTCTCTATGACCGGAAATGGGCAGGGTGCCTGCTTGGCAATGCGCTGGCAGTGGTGTCCCGCGAGTACGCAGCCCTCGGCAAGGCGGCGTTGTTCGACGAGCTGAAGGCGATGCTGGGGGGCGGTCGCAGCACCAGCGGCTATGCCGAGATCGCCTGCCGCCTCGGCACGACGGAAGGCGCGATCAAGGTGGCGGCCTTCCGCTTGCGTCGCCGCTTTGGCGATCAACTACGCGCGGATGTGGCGAAGACGCTTTTGCGTCCCGAGGACGTCGAGGACGAGCTCCGGCATCTACTCGCCTCAGTGAGTGGGTAGGCGGGCGGGCGGCGGACTCCTTGGCCGTGGGGGAGGATTGCTCGCCGCAGCGTTGCGGAAGGAGCGGAGCGGGCCCGCCAACGGACCCAATGCTTGTGCCGAGGCCCCCTGAATCCCCGTCTCCGCCTGTGCCCGGGGCGCTTTGGCAACACTGCCTGACGCAAAAAAGATGGGGGAGTCGCACAAGATGTGGAGAAAGGTCTTGCCACACGCCGACGCGGCCGGTTGCCTCTGCACCTTTCCAAGGTTCGGGCCGTAGCGCAGTCTGGTAGCGCACTTGCATGGGGTGCAAGGGGTCGAGAGTTCGAATCTCTCCGGCCCGACCATTTGGAAAGCGAGTTGAACGGCTCCTGCGGGAGTCGGCTCGCATTTGGAAACTGAAAGCGTCTCCATGGTGGAGTGCGAAAAGCGAGCACCGCGAAATGCGATTGCGCGCAACCGTAGGAGCCGGCGAGCTCGCCATATGGCCGACTTGCCCCGCGCGACTTCCATCCGTTTGCAATGGCTCCGGCCCCTCGCCTTAGCCGTCACCCTGGTGTTCGCTTCGGGCAACAATCCGGCGCCGATCCCGGGTGCCTTCGTGGGCTTCGATAAGCTGGCGCACTCCTGCATTTTCGGGCTGCTCGCAACCTTGCTTCTCCGTGTCGATGCGGTGTGGCGACGCACGGGCTGGCGCGGCTGGCTCGCGATCCTCGCGGTATCGGCCTTCGGGGCCATCGACGAGTGGCACCAGAGTTTCACTCCAGGCCGCTCGGTCGAGTTCGCCGACTGGGTGGCCGACACTACCGGCCCTGCCTTGGCGGTTACTCTCTATCTGAACTGGGGCTGGTATCGCCGCCTCATGGAGACGCCACTGTGCCTGCGTCGCCGGAAAGCCGATCCGGTGAAGAAGCGTACGGATTGCTTTTAGCCACCCGTTTGCGGGCTGGCTAGTAGGGGATGCCAAGCGGATCAGGCTGGCGTACAGCGACGCCGAAGGCTTTGGGTTGAGCTCGGCGCGCGGAACGGTAATCGGGTCCGGGGGGGCCGCAGTCCCCCTTTGTCTTCGTGGCCGGGATGCGAAGCGGGTGGGATCGGTTATGGATCGGTCTTCGGCGCGGCGCACGTTGCGGACGTGGCACCCCGGGTGCGGTCCCGGATGTTTCGGCCGGCCGCCGCGCCTCAGCCGGTGGGCGCGCTGGCCAATCGTATGGCTATGGCTGCGTCCGGAGAGCTTCCCAGTCGTTGAGGCCGTCGGCATTCGAATCGATGTCGAAGACGACTACCCGCCAGGAGAGTTTTTGCTCGGTGGGCGGCATGCCGGCGGGGCGGGCGAGGGCTGTGAGTTCGGTGTCGGCTCCGGCCCACTCGCCGGGGAGCGGTGTCCAAGTGTTCAGGTTGGCGGAGGATTCCACACGGTAGTATTTCCCCGAGATTCCGAGCCAGCGTACGACGAGATTATGATCGGCATCGTATGCAGTGGTGGCGACGAAACGGCTCGCCGGATCGGTGGGATCAGTGCCGGCCTGGGCCTCGGCGCGGTTGGACTGGCCGTCGCCATCAGGGTCGTCCGTGGGCGCTCCGGCGGCGGGATACAGCGCGGCCCAGACATCGGAGATACCGTCGCCGTTGGCATCGAGCATGGGCTGGGCGGTGGCGCTATGAACAATGACCGTGAACTGGGCCGTGCTGGAGTTGCCATCCGTATCTTGCACCTGGACTCGCACGCTTGCGGTACCGGTCTGCGCGGCGGCGGGGGTGAGAGTGACAGTGCGCGCCGCGCCACTACCGGCCAAGACGATCTGGGCGGGCGCCAGCAGGTTGGGTGCATCGCAACTGGCGAGCAGCGTCAATGCAGCCACCGGTGTCTCCGCATCCCCGATAGTAAACGGGATGGCTGCGCTAGAGGAGTTGAGCAGGATGGTCTGGTTGGGAATCGCCGTGATGCTCGGGGCTGAGCCCAGCGCGGTGGCTTGGGCGACAGTGAGCGTGCGGGTGAGTCCACCGCCCTGGAGGGTGACCACGGCGGTGCGGGCAGCGCCGGTGTTGGCCGTGGCGGTGAGGGTGAGCGAGGCGCTGCCGTTGCCCGAGCCGGGCGCCACGGTGAGCCAGGCCGGGGCCGGGTTGACCAAGGTCCAGCCCACGTTGGAATTGAGGGCTGCGGTGATGCTGCCGGCGGACTTGGGGAGTGCGACCGAAGGGGCCGCCAGCGCGAGGGTATTCTCGCCATGGAGCAGGCGGAATTCGTTGATGCTCACCCAGCCACCTGTGTAGTTGGCGCAACCGGTCACCGTGAGTCGTACATAGCGAACCTGGACCGGGGGAAACTCCGAGGACAGGCGGCCCTCATGGGTGTTGGCGCGCTGGTCCACCACAGCGCTGTAGGCATCGCCTGGATTTTGCTTTGCCTCGACCAGAAACTGGTAGGCACGGTTCTGGTACGCGTGGAGCTCCAAGGAGTCGATGGTGGTGGCGGCACCCAGATCGACCTCGATCCACTGCGGGTAGTTTTGGGCGGCCCAGCGGGTGGTCAGATCGCCATCCACAGCGTGGGCGGCTTCGTTGCCAGTTTGCTGGGCGGAGAAGGTCAGGCTTCGCCCTTCGGCCAAGTTGCTGGGCGCACTGGGCAGCGAGCCTGTAGCCATGGAGAGCACTTCGCCGCCTGCCAGAAGGAAGGCGCCCACTGCATAGTCCTTGGTGTCCTCATAGGTGGCCGCGCCCGGCTTGAGGCCGATGGGCTGGCAATAGCCGAGTTTGCCCTCGGGATGCACGGCGATGGCGTTGAGGCCGTTCCAGGCCTTGGTGACTACCGGCGCATAGGTGGCGCGGTCGAGCAGGCCGTGGTTGATGCCCCAGGCCAGGCCGTAGGTGAAAAAGCAGGTGCCGCTGGTCTCCGGGCCTGCGAAGTTGGCGGGGTCGCGCAGGCTGGAGTTCCAGAAACCGTCGGTGCGCTGCAAGGCTTTGAGCGCGGCCGCCATCGCATGGAAGGTGGCTGCGTATTCGGAGCGGTGCGGATCGCCCGGGGGAAGCAGCTCCAGCACACGGGCGTGGGCTGCGAACACCCAGCCGTTGCCCCGCGACCAGTAGCAGGGCTGGCCATTGGGCTCCTTGTAGGGGGGGAGGAAGGTTTCATCCCGGTACCACAGGGAGTCGGTGCTGTTGTAGAGCCGGCGGCGCACCTTGGTGTCGCTGTAGAACTCGTACATCGCTTGCGCGTAGGCGGGGTCGCCGGTCTGCTGGCCCAGCTGGGCGAATACCGGCATGGCCATGTAGAGGGCGTCGACCCACCACCAGTCGTCGCGCCGGGACGAGGTTACCATCGCATGGATATCGGCGGTGATCGGCCCGATGCGGGCCGGCTGCGGGTCGAGGGCGTAGAGCTCGAGATAGGCGAGGCCGCAGGCCTGGTCGTCGGCCACGCGCGTGGTGTCGCTGCCGGCGGGGCGCCAGGCGAATTTCTCCGCCCAGCCGCTGGAGTAGCGGTTGTAGATCGGGTCCGCAAATACGCTGAAGAGGCGGTTGTTGCCCGGGTAGTAGACGGCGCGATCCCAGGCGTTGGTGCCGAAGTCGGCATTGTTGCCGATCCAGTAGTCGTTTACCCGGCGGAGTTGCTCCAGGATCGAGGGCTTGTCGGGCAGAGCCGAGGACAGGCGGCGGGCGAGCTGGGACTGGTAGAGATTGCCGGGTACAAGACTGGCGGGCGCGATCGCCTCAAACCAGGTGCCGGTGAGGTTCTTGACCGAGGCATCGGTGGTATTCAGGCCGACCAGATTGAGCGACCAAGGGCCCCAGCCTGCGGGCGGGGCATGGAGCGCGGCGGTGCTGCGGATATTCCAGAAGCTCTCCCAGCCGCCGCTCTGACGCCCCAGATCGGCCCCGCCGCCGCAGGTCCACAGCCGCGAGCCCTGCCCCGCATTGAGGTCGCAGAACAGGTTGGCGAAGTTCGCGGTTTTGTGGTGGTCGAGACACAGGTTCTGCCCTTGGCCGTCGCTGTAGACATTCCCGGCGGCGCGCTCCACGGACAGGTCGTGCACAAAGCTCACCCGGAGATCGAAGCGGGTGAGCAGGTTGTCATCGGAGCGCTTGGTCTGGATACAGTGGTGCCCTGAGAGCGGGCCTCGGCCCGCATAGGTCGTGAAGCACGCGTCGCGCACCGTGCAAAAGCGGCTGCCAACTAGGTTGATCCCGATGTCGGCGTTTCGCACCTCGACGTTGCGCACCCAGCAATCGGACACCGTGTCGAGTTCGATTCCGTTGTAGCCCTTTTCGTTGAAGTGCCCGGGATAGGGCACCTCGGGAAACTCCAGCCTGAGCTCCTCGATGCCGCATTCGGTGACGCTGGGGGAGAAGCTGCGCACTCGCGGTGTCCACTCGGTCTTGATGTCGGTGCGCAGCGGCCGGTCGAGGCGGATGCGGTTGGCGCTGACCTCAAGCACCTGTGCCACGAGTTCGGTGTTCACCCCGCTCAGATTGGTGATAGTGCCGGGGTCGCCGCAGTAGAGGTTGTTGATGAGGGTCTTCCCGCTCGTATCTGCCTGATAGATCTCAACGCGGTCGCCCGGGTGCAGGGCGGCGGCCGAGGCCAGAGTGAGCCAGGTGTCACCGCGGGCGGCCGCGGCGGAGATGCTCGCCAGGTTGGCTTGGCGAAAGCCCCCCTTGATGGTGAGGAAACCGTAGCCGAAGGAATACTCCGAGGTGGGGGTACCCGAGCTGTTGCTACCGGGGCGGGGAAAGACGCCTGTCAACGACCGCGGAAACCAGAGCGTGGTCCGGCCCGGGCCGGCCCCGCGCAGCACGATGTTGCTCTTCTGGATGTTGACGAAATCGGTGATCTTGTAGCGCCCCGCCGGGATGTAGATCGCACCGGAGGCGGTGGCATCGATGGCGGCCTGGAAGGCGTGGGTGTCGTCGGCGGTGCCATCGCCCACGGCGCCGAAATCCTTGACGTTGGCCGTCTGGGCCACCTCCGGGAGAGCCGCCTCGCCCTGATGATAGCCCGCGTGGCTGAAGTCGGGCAGTCGGCTGGTATTCGACCATTTCTCACCGCAAAGGCCCCAGAGGTCGGACGGGGACTGGGCTGGGGCGATCGCCGGCAGGGCGAGCAGGGCAACGGAGGCTGCTGCAAAAATCAGTCTGGGGTTCAACGCACGTGGGCTGGTGCGGCTGCGGGGATGCGGCATCGGGGATTGCATGGGGCGTAGCTGTAGTGAGAAGCCGAGGGCCCGAGTTGGGCCGTTTGGCCGTCGCGGGCTGGGAGGGGTGGGGAACTGGCGCCGGTTGGCACAGGCTGGTGCCGACTGGTGCCGGACCACTAGACCACGATGCACCCAAAGCTGGCGAGCACGGGGATGAGTTGAATTGATCAAGTTGGAGCTAGAACCGGGCGCAGGGGCTACATCGCGGGCTCGGGATCGGCACCGGGCCGCACAGGAAGCCGCCGCAAAGCGACAGCCTAGTCTGGCACTGGGCCGGGCCGGCCTCTACGTTCGCAATCAACTTGCCCTGCCACTCATGAATTTAACCGAAGCCCAAGCCCGTATCGCCTTCCTTCGCACTGAGCTCGCCCGCCACGACGAGCTCTACTACCGGCAGGCTCGCCCGGAAATCGGCGACTTCGAGTACGATCGCCTCAAGCGCGAACTGGCCGATCTGGAGGCCGCGCACCCCGAGCTGGCCGCCGGCGCCTCGCCCACGAAACGCGTGGGTGACGACCGGGCCGCAGGGTTTGTTCGAGCGCGGCATCGGCAGGCGATGATGACCCTCGACAACACCTACGCCGAGGGAGAGTTGCGCGAGTTTCACGCCCGCTTGGTGAAGCTGCTCGGTATCGACGATCTAGCATACACCGTGGAGCCCAAGATCGATGGCTTGGCTGTGAGTCTCACCTATGAGAACGGCCGGCTGGTGCGCGCGGTCACCCGCGGCGACGGCGAGGAGGGCGACGATGTGACCGCCAACGTTCGCACGATCCGGGGTCTGCCGGGGGCGCTTAGGGAAACCGGAGAGCGGAGAGCGGAGGCCGGAGAGTTGGGAGGCCCTGCGCCCCTTTCCCGGACCGCCTCGGGTCTCTCGGTATCCACCGAGGAAATGCCGCTGTTTGCTGAAGAGACTCCGGCAGCCCCGGCTACGGTCCACGGTGCACCGGCCACCGCCCACCGCGCTGCGTCCGCCGCGGTACCGGCGCTTATCGAGATCCGCGGCGAAGTCTTTCTGCGGCTGGAGGAGTTCCAGCGGATCAACCGCGAGCAGGAGGAGGCCGGGCTCGAACCCTATGCCAATCCGCGCAACCTGGCCGCGGGTACACTCAAGCTCCTCGATCCCGCCGAGGTGGCCAAGCGCCGGCTGGAGATCGTGCTCTACGGCCTGGGCGCCTGCGAGCCGGCTGAGCCAGCGGAGTCGCAGTCGGCGTATTTGAAGCGGCTGGCTTTGTGGGGCTTGCCCGTGGTGGAGCTGGCTGTGTGTGTGCGTGGTATCGATGCGGTTTGGGCGGCCATCTGCGAGCTCGACCGCCTGCGGCGCGGCCTCGACTACGGCACCGACGGGGCCGTGGTGAAGCTCGACCTCTTCGCCCAGCAACGGCTGGCCGGCGCGCGCGGCGAAGGCCAGAGCGCGCGCAAGCTTTCCCCTCGCTGGGCCTGCGCCTATAAGTTTGCCCCCGACCGCGCCGAGACTCGCGTGCGCTCGATCTCCATCCAGGTGGGCCGCACCGGAGCGCTCACCCCGGTGGCCGAGCTTGAGCCGGTGCTGCTTGCCGGCACCACCGTGAAGCGCGCCACCCTGCACAACGCCGACGAGATCGCGCGCAAGGACGTGCGCCCCGGGGACTTTGTGCTCATCGAGAAGGCCGGAGAGATCATCCCAGTGGTCGTGCAGGTGCTCGTGGACAAGCGGCCGTCGGGACTCGCGCCCTACGTGTTTCCGAACGCCTGCCCGGTGTGCGCCACAGCGGTCACCCGCGCCGAGGCCGAGGTGGTCTGGCGCTGCCCCAATCCCGACTGCCCCGAGAAGGTGCGGCGTGGACTGGCTCATTTCGCCTCGAAGGCATGCCTCGACATCGACGGTCTAGGCGAGGAGGTCGTGGCGCTGCTCATCGAGCGCGGGCTGGTGAAGACGATCCCGGACATCTTCCGGCTTAAGCTCGAGGATCTGCTGCCGCTGAAAAAGTCCGGCGAAGTTTGGGCGGGCAACCTGATCGCCGCCATCGCCGCGCGCCGCTCCGCCGATCTCTGGCGGGTGATTCATGGCCTGGGCATCCCGCAGGTGGGGGCCACCAGTTCGAAGGATCTGGCCGCTCGGTTCCGCTCACTCGATGCCATCGCCGCCGCGGGCGAGGCGGACCTGCTCAACGTAGGCGGTATCGGCGAACGCACTTGCGGGCTGATCCGCGCCTGGTTCGCAGCGCCGGCCAACCAAGCGCTCCTTGCTGGGTTGCTGGCGGTCGGTCTCACGCCCACGGCGCCGGCCGCTGCGGGTGCTGCAGCGGTGCTCGCCGGCAAGACGGTGGTGCTCACTGGCACCCTGCCCACGCTCTCACGCGAGGAGGCGACCAAGCTTGTCGAGGACGCCGGCGGCAAGGTCAGCGGCAGTGTTTCCAAGAAGACCCACTACGTGGTGGCCGGAGAGGAGGCTGGTTCGAAGCTGGAGAAGGCCCGCGCCCTCGGAGTGCCTGTGCTCGACGAGGCCGGACTGAGACGGCTGCTGGCGGGGTAGGCGGGGAAACGCGGCTAGGGGCCGCAGTGTCCTGCAAACGCCCACCGATTTCGCAGGCGGCTGGATGGCCTCGCCAGCCAGCTACAGGGAAGAGTGCTGTGCTCGGGTATTTGAAGCGCGGTGTTCAGTTCTTCAGCCTCAAGTACTCCATCTGCCTGCCTTCTTCCTTGTGCGCTCGTCTCTGAGATTTTCGCTAGTTCCGCCGCAACCGCTAACGTCGAAACGGTACGGATACAAGGTCCAACCCTACAATCGGACTGGATCGTTGCGGCGTCACGCTGCGCGCGATCCGCCAGTTTCGATTTGCCGCAGCCGGCGCGCAGGCGAACGCTCGCTCCGATGTCCCTCCTTCTCCGCACGTTCCTGGCGCTGGCTTTGGTGCTCGCGCTCCCTCTCTCCAGTTCGGCCGCAACCAAGAAGAAAACGGGCGCTGCCGAGCCCGCCGCTGCCTCCGCCCCGGCCAAACCCGCCGACCGTGACTATTCCGGTGCCATCGTCATCGACGCTGCCGACGGCAAGGTTCTCTTCGAAGACAATGCCGACGCCACCTCGTATCCCGCGAGCGTTACCAAGCTCATGAACCTGCTGCTCTGCGTCGAGGCGATCGAGGCGGGCAAGGCACATCTCAACGACAGAATCAGCGCCTCCGCCGAGGAGGCGAAGATGGGCGGCACCCAGGTGTTTCTCAAGGAGGGCGAGATTTTCACGATGGAGGAATACCTCTATGCGATGATGATCCAGTCGGCCAACGATGCCGCCCTCGCCCTCGCCAAGCACGTGGGTGGGTCGCGCGAGGAATTCGTGGTGCGTATGAACCAGCGGGCCGGCCAGCTCGGCATGAGCCACACGAAGTTTGTCACCCCGCACGGGCTGGCCTCGCCTAAGCAACAGGCGGATACCTCCACTCCTCGCGATATCGCCACGCTCTCGCGCGAGGTGATCAAGCATCCGCTCGCCCTAAGGTTGGCCTCGACCAAGGTGCGCACCTTCCGCAAGGAGCCGTTGCTGGTGATGCGCAACCACAACAAGCTGCTCTGGCAGATGCCCGGCTGCGACGGCCTCAAGACGGGCTATCTCACCCGCGGCGGGTTCGCGCTCTCCGCCACTGTGTATCGCGACGGCAAACGCGTAATCGCGGTGGTCATGGGCAGCCGTGGAGGGGTTCACGGCAGCCAGCGCGACACGATTGCGCGCCGCCTCATCGGCGAGGCGATGCCGAAGGCTTCGCCGCTGCCCGCCAACATGATTCCCAAGGAAGTCGAGCCGGAGGCTGCGCTGCTTATGGGGGCCGAGCCTGCCCCCGCCGAGGCGGTGGAGGAGACCGAAGAGGGCGCCGCTCCGATGGTTCGCTTCAACACGCCCGGGGCGAAGTGAGGCCGGTGACAGGCACCCCGGGCGTGTAGCGAAGCGCGAGAGAGCTCCGGCCCGGGCGGTTCGGCCGGGGTGGCTTCAGGGCGCGGGTGGGCGGGCCGCTGGGGGCTACGTTTCCGGTGCCCCCGCTCGGATCGTGTAGCCAAGCGCGCGAGGGCTTCGGGCCGGGGGGGCGTCCGGCTCCGGCGGATGGATGCGGGGAGCGGACTTGGCGCGCCGACTCAGCCCCCACCGCAATACGCGTTTTGCCCCGCACAGGAAGAAACAGAACGCTGTTTCCGAGTGGCCGGATTGTAGGGCCGGACCTTGTGTCCGTGCCGGTCCGACAGACCTCGGGCCAAGGTGCATGGGCGGTGGGCTGGCGCAGCATTATGGCCGGCCTACCCGTAACCACCCAGTTCGCACCGCTTTGCGCTCTGGCAGTGCACGAACTTGTCCGCCGTAGGAGCGTGCTTGCACGCGATCTGCGCTCTGAATCGCGT
>CAJCBL010000255.1 GCA_903960515.1 uncultured Verrucomicrobiota bacterium | reverse complement strand
GGGGGGGGTGGGGGGCGAACCGGCCGGCGGCAGCTGGGGAAAAGCGCGTCGGGGCGGAGGATTGCTTTTTGGAAAAGGCCTGTTCATCTTCCGCCCTTTTCCAGCCCAGGCAAGCTTCCGCCCGCCCGCGCTGTCTCAACCCAGTTCTCAAACCCTGATGAAATTCACGCTTCCCATCCTCGCCGGACTGCTCGTTGTCGCGCCGCTCGGTGCCCAGAATATCAAGATCAATCTCGATAAGCCCGCCGACCCGGTGCAACCCGCCGCGAAGCCCGTGGCCAAGCCTGTGGCAACCGCCCCGGCCGCTACCGCTGCTACCGCCCCCGCGGCGGCCTCGGAGAAGCCCGAGATGATCGTCCCGGCCGACGGCAAATACACCGACATCCAGAAGATGGAGGTGTATGGCTACATCTTGGCTGGACGCATGGGCATGACCCAGCAGGTGACGCCGCTGCTCGGCAGCGAGGAGGAGCTTGTGGCCTTCCTGCGCGGGTTGGGCCTGGCCATGGCCAACAGCAATCTCCCCTACGACAGCAAGCTGGTCGTTCCCCAGACCCAGGAGATGATCCAAAGCCGTATGGAAATCCTGAAGGCCAAGCGGGAGAAGTGGTTGGCCGAATCGAAAGAGAAGAACACCAAGGATGCCGCTGCATTCCTAGTTACCCTCGATGCCAAGCCCGGCGTCAAGAAGGCCGCCAGCGGTCTGCGCTATGAGATCGTTCAAGAGGGCACCGGTGCGAAGGCCAAGCCCACCCAAGCGGTGCTGGCGAGCTACAAGGCATCGTTCATCGATGGCAATGTATTCGACTCCTCGGAGAACAAGCAGGGCAAGGTCGAGTTCGCCCTCGCCACCTCGATTCCCGGACTCAAGGAAGGCTTGGCTCTCGTGGGTGTGGGCGGAAAGATCAAGCTGTACCTGACTTCCGACCTCGGCTTCGGCGACAGTGGCCAGGTGCTGGCCCCCGGCGTACTCACCATCTTTGATGTTGAGATCCTTGAGGTGAAGGAGCCCACCAAGCAGCCCGAGGCCTCTGAAGCCAAGAAGTGAGCTGAAGCATTTTTGCGACGCCCTCCGGAACACTCCGGGGGGCGTTTTGTTTTCTGGCAACGGGGGGCCGCCGCCCCTTGTCTGGCTCCTCGCCCACCGCTTCCTTTCATCCGCGTGAAACTGTCCCTCGTTACCGAAACCTATCCGCCCGAAGTCAACGGCGTCGCCATGACGCTGCAACGGCTCGTGCGCGGGCTGGCGGGCCGCGGGCATTCCGTGGAGGTGGTGCGGCCACGCCAGGCGGGCGCGATGGCACTGGACCCGGCCGACCCGAGCGGGCTGCGGCATGTGTTGGTGCCCAGCCTACCGTTGCCCTTCTACAACGAACTGCGCCTCGGCCTGCCGCTCTACCTTCGGCTGCGCCGGCTCTGGCGCGCGCGGCGTCCGGATATTGTCCATATTGCGACCGAAGGAGGGCTGGGCGGGGCTGCCCTGTTTGCCGCCCGCCACCTCGGGGTGCCGGTGAGCACCAGCTTCCACACCAATTTCCACCAATACACCCAGCAGTACATGTTCAGGGCGATGCACGGCATCGCTCTGGGGTACCTGCGGGGCTTTCACAACCGCGCCGCCTGCACGCTGGTGCCCACGGCGCAGGCGCGGCAAGAGCTGGAGGCGCAGGGTTTCCAACGCGTCGGGGTGATGACGCGCGGAGTCGACGGCCACCTCTACCACCCGCAGCGGCGCGACGAGGCGCTGCGCCGCACTTGGGGCGTGGCGGCTGGGGATCCGGTTTACGCCTACGTTGGCCGGCTGGCGGTGGAGAAGAACATCGAGCTGGCGGTGCAATCGTTCCTGCGAGTGCAGGCCCGCGAGCCGCGAGCCCATTTTGTTCTCGTTGGCGACGGCCCGGCCCGGGCCGGGCTGGCGCAGCGTTACCCCCAATTTCACTTCGCCGGCATGCGCCGAGGCGAGGATCTAGCCCGGCACTATGCCTCGGCCGACGTGTTTTTGTTTCCCAGCACCACGGAGACCTTCGGCAATGTCGTCACCGAGGCGCTGGCGAGCGGCCTGGTGGTGGTGTGCTACGATTACGCTGCGGGCCGCGAGCATATCCGGTCGTGGTCCAACGGAGTGTTGGCGAGTTTCGGCGACAGCCTGGCGTTCACCACAGCTGCGGAGGAGACGATACTGCGCCGCGCACAGTGGCCCGCGCTGAGGGCGGCCGCCCGCAGTACCGCCGAAGGCATCACCTGGGAGCGTGTATTCGAGTCTTTCGAGGGCACGCTGCAACGGGTGATCGCCGGCACCGCCGGCACCGCCGGCTGAGTCGCGAAGAGAAGTCGAGGGCGGCTTCGAGCGCAGCGAGCTGGGGTGCCAAAGCAAAGACAGGACTGAACCGGTGGTCCAGTGTGGTGCGACATGGCCGCTCAGTCCGCGCGCTCGCGGCCTGATTGTAGCTCTGCCTCGGGGGTCTAGGTACGGGGCGGGGGCTCCGCTCAACGGCTTCCGGGTCTCGTTTCCCAAAATACCGCCGGCTCGGGGGTGTTGGGGTGGGGTGCTTTTCGCCCGTTGAGGGGATGGTGGCAACAACGTGGGCGTGTCCGTGTGGCGTGCGTCCAACCGTTTGCCCTCACGGTCGTGAAGGCAAACGGTTCGACGCGGGCGGTACCAAAGCTGCCCAAACCGCCCAACTCCGGGCCGAGGCGTGATGAAAGTTCACTTGCAGTTGCACGCCCGGTTCGCGTTGGGCCTACGCTTGCTCTTGCCCCGCGCCGGCGGGGTGGCATCGTTCGCCCCGCGATGAATACCGAGTGCACCAATCTCTACCTGGTGGGGTTCATGGGTACGGGGAAGACCACGGTCGGCCGTGCGGTGGCCGCGCGCCTGGGATACGAGTTCCTCGATGCCGACCATGAGATCGAGCGGTTGCAGGGGAAAACCGTCTCCGACATTTTTGCACAGGAGGGCGAGGAGAAGTTCCGTCGCTATGAGCGGGAGTTCATCGAGCACGGACACCCCGCCGCCAGTCAGGTGGTGGCCTGCGGAGGCGGACTCATTGTGGGTGATGGGATGCTGGAGCTGGTGCAGTCGCTGGGAGTGCTGGTGTGCCTGCATGCCTCGCTGGAAACCATACTCAAGCGCACATCCCAAAGCAGGGCCCGGCCCCTGCTCAATGTGCCCGACCCATTTGAGCGCATCCGCACCCTGTATGCACAGCGCGAGCCCATCTACCGGCGGGCTGGCACGATGATACTCACCGAGGGCCGCTCAGTGGCGGAGATTGTAGGGCACGTGCTGCGGGTGTATCAGCGCGAGTCCCGCGATTTCCAGCGACCGGTGGTGCCGCGGGCATGAACGGTCCGGATACCGGGCGGCGGGAGCTGCTTCGCTCCCGGCTCAAGGAACTGGGTTTCGATGCGGTGCACTTCGCCGCTGTTCAGCCCTTCCCCGACCCCGGCCTCAGGGAATGGTTGGCTGCCGGCAATCACGCCGACATGGAGTGGCTGGCCCGCAGTGCGGACAAGCGCCTCGACCCCCAACTGGTGCTGCCCGGAGCGCACACGGCAATCGTGCTGGGAGTCAACTACTGGCCCGGGGCGCAGGTGGCGCCCGGCGCCTTCGCCCGCTACGCCCTGCACGCCGACTACCACGACACGGTGCGGCCGGGGTTGGTGGCGGCCGGGCGCGTGGTGGAGGAGCTGTATGGGATCGGAGGTGGCGATTATCGCTATTATGTCGACGCCGGGCCGGTGATGGAGCGCGGCTGGGCGGCGGCGGCGGGTATCGGTTTTCGGGGGAAGAACGGCAACCTGATCTCCCTCGGGCATGGCAACTGGCTGCTGCTCGCCGTGATCCTGCTGCGCCCGGCCATCCCGCCCGACGAAGCGCTCGCGGCCGGGCGGGCGGCGCAGGCTGGCGCGGGCCAACTCTGCGGCAAGTGCACGCGCTGTCTTGAGTCCTGCCCCACTGCCGCCTTTCCCTCGCCCGGCGTGGTCGATGCCCGGCGCTGCATCAGCTACCATACGATCGAAAACCGCGGGATGGTGCCGCGCGAGCTGCGGCCCCGCTTCGGAGCCCGAGTGTTCGGCTGCGACGAATGCCTGGCGGTGTGTCCGTGGAACCGTTTCGCCCAGGAAGGGCGGAGCTTGCTGCTGGAGCGCCGCCACGACTTGGGGACACTCCGGCTGCTCGAGTTGCTGCGGCTCACGCCCGAGCAGTTCCGGGAGGTGTTTAGAAAAACCTCGGTGAAACGCACCAAGCTGGCCGGAGTGCTGCGCAACGCCTGTATCGCCGCCGGCAATGTGTGGGGTGGGACCGCTGGGGAGTGCACCCCCAGCGCGGCGCCCGCGCTGGCCGTGGCCGGTGAACGCGAAGCGGCGGTTGCCGAACTGCTGGGCCTGGCACGGCACGAGGCGCCGGTGGTGCGAGCCCATGCGGTGTGGGCTGTGCTTCGGATACTGGGGCGCGCGCCGGGCTTGGAGGCGCTGGCAGAGGCACGGGCACAGGAAGAGGATACGGCCGTGACCGGCGAATACGCAGGAGGGTGACGCGCCGCCCCGTACCGCTGCGGCCTGCTGCACTGCTCGGCTCCGGCTGGCCGCCGGCCCGGATTTTCCCAGTCCCTTGCCTCGGGCCAGCCCGATGCCCCGGGGAACGGGTACGCGAATGGCGAGCGCGCAGGGGAATGTGTCCCAAGCGCTAGGGGACGGTCACCTCAAGCTCCCACTGGCTCGACTGCTTGAGGGCGAGGAGGGTCACCCGATAGCGGCCGGCGGGCAGTGCGGCGGCAGGAACCAGCAGCTTTCCGCCTACCTTGGGGCGGCGCGGGGTGAGCTCGGTAGGGTAGGGTTCCCAGCGGGGAAGCACCACGAGATCGGAGCCCTTGCGGTAGAGGTCGAAGCTCACGATGTGAGCGCGGGCCTGGTCGAGCTCGACCTGAAAATGCACCGGATAGTCGGCTCCGGCGGGGGAGCGGGCGGAGGCAGCCACCGCGGTGTATTCGATGGGCAGGTGCCAGTTCTCCGTAGAGAGGCGGAAGAGCTCCTCGGCGATCTCGGGGCGGGCGGGCAGGAGGCGTATCGCCCCTTCGGGGGCCGGCAGGTCGACCAGCGGCTCGTAGCTTGCCTGGCACCAGTCCCAGCCGGCCGCCTTGAGCGTGGAGGACTCGGCGCGCTGGCGGGTTTCGGCGAAAGGCTCGTGGGGTTTGCCTGGCTTGGCGAAGGTGAGGCGAAAATAGGTGTAGGCGGCCAGGCTGACCAAGATGGCGAAGGCGAGCGGCCACAGGGGCCAGGGCTTGCGCAAAGGCGGGCGCGGTGCGGCGGGCATCGGGGATTAACCGCAGAAGCAGGCGGGCTATGGCAACGCCGGAAACGGCAGGGACCTCGGCGCTCCATCCTACGGCTCCAAATCAGTAGAACACGTTGCGGTCGAGGCTGCGGTATTGGATCGCCTCGAGCATGTGCTGGGCGGCGATGTTCTCGGCCCCGGCGAGATCGGCGATCGTGCGGCTCACTTTCAGGATACGATCATAGGCGCGCGCGGAGAGCGCGAGCTGGAGCATCGCCTGCTCCAGTAGGTCGCCCAGGGCGCGGTCGTGGGCGCAGTATTGGCGAATCTGCGCCTGCGTCATGCGGGCGTTGGTGTGGGTGGAGGTGCCGGCGAAGCGGCGTTGCTGCACGGCCCGGGCCTGGCGCACGCGCTCGCGGATCGGACCGGAGCTTTCGCCGGGCTGGGCGGAGCGCAGATCGCCCACGGAGAGTGAGGGGGCCTCGACATGGAGGTCGATGCGGTCGATCAGTGGCCCGCTGATACGGGCGCGGTAGCGCTGGATCTGCGAGGGGGAGCAGCGGCACTCGTGCTTTGGGGCGCCCAAATATCCACAAGGGCAGGGGTTCATTGCGGCCACTAGCATGAAGCTGGAGGGCAGGGTGATCTTGCCGGCGCTGCGGGAGATGGAGACCTGGTTGTCCTCCATGGGTTGTCGCAACACTTCCAGTGCGGAGCGCTTGAACTCCGGCAGTTCGTCGAGGAAGAGCACGCCGTGGTGGGCCAGCGAGATCTCGCCGGGGCCGGGGATGGCCCCGCCGCCGATCAGGCCGACGTCGGAGATTGTGTGATGCGGGGCGCGGAAGGGGCGGGCGAAGGTGCGCAGCTCGCCGTGGAGGGTGTGGCCGGCGGCACTGTGGATGGCCAGCATCTCCAGGAACTCCTCCATCTGCGGCTCGGGCATGATGGTGGGGATGCGTTTGGCGACCATCGATTTTCCGGAGCCGGGAGGGCCCACAAGAAGCAGGTTGTGGTTGCCGGCCACTGCCACCTCCACCGCGCGGCGCACGGCCTGCTGGCCCTTGATCTCGGAGAAATCGGGTGCGCCCTCCACGGCGGCCGCAGGGGCCAGGGCGGCGCGGGGCAGGGGCTGGAGCGCGAGCTGGCCGGTGAGGTAGCGCACGGCCTCATCGAGCGAGTTGATCCGGTAGACGGGTACGCCGGCCACCAGTGCAGCCTCCTCGGCGGATACGGCCGGCAGCATCACGCCGCGTTTGCCCAGCTTGCGGGCGAGCACCGCCATGGCCAGGGCGCCGCGCACAGGGCGGGTGGCTCCGGAGAGGCCGAGCTCGCCGGCGATGAGGTAGTCGCCCAGCCGGTCGGTGGTGAGTTGATCGGTGGCCACCAGGATGCCCAGCGCTATGGGCAGGTCGTAGAACGGCCCCTCCTTGCGCAGATCGCCGGGGGCGAGGTTGATGGTCGTGCGTGTGCGCGGCGGGTGGAGACCACTGTTGGCCAGCGCGGAGAATACGCGGTCGTCGGATTCCTTTACGGTGGCGTCGGGCAGGCCCACGAGGATGAGCTTGGGTTCGCCGGCCTCGCCGGTGTTGACCTCGACCTGCACGGGCACGGCATCAATGCCTTGAAGCGCTGCGGAGAGGGCGGTGGCGAGCATGGCAGAATTGGGACTGCCGGGGGGCGGGGCTGGTATCGGAATGCCCGATCGGCGGGGCGGGGGCAAGCTTCTTGGCGGCAGACCTAAGGCAGCGGGAAGAAGGGGGAACCGGGCGATCAGTCGCAGCGGACCAATCCGACTCTTCCGGACGCCACCCACTACGCCGTAACCACCACCCACTACCCACTACTCGCTACTCACTACTGGTATCAGCGCGCCTCGTCGCCGGAGAACGGGGTTGCCGGGAGAGGAGGGCCGGGCATGGTGGGCGCTCCCGATGGAAACCCAGACTTCGAGTACGCTCCCCGGCCGCGCCGCCCGCGAGGGGAGGGATGGCCCGCCGCCGGACTGGCCGCGGCCGCGGCTGGTGCTCGGATTGAGCGGCGGCATGGGCTGCGGAAAATCCACCGTCACCCGGATGTTTGCAGAGCTCGGGTTTAGGGTGGTCGACTGCGACCGCATCGTGCGAGAGGAGTTGCTACCTAGTAACGAGATTGTGGCGGCGCTGGCCGGGCGGTTCGGGACCAGTGTGCTCGGGGCCGACGGACGCCTCGACCGGGCCGCGGTGGCTGGGCGGGTGTTCGCGAGCGACGAGGACCGGCTCTGGCTGGAGGCGCTGCTGCATCCTCGTGTGCGGGAGTCGTGGAGGCGCTCGCTGGAGGGCGATCTGGCTGCCAAGTGGGTGGTGGAGGTGCCGTTGCTCTTCGAAAAGGGCTTGGAGAATTGGTTTGATTCCACCCTTTGCGTCGCCACATCGTCAGCCCAGCAAGTGTCACGGCTGCATGCGCGCGGAGTCCCTGCCGACCTCGCCGCAGCACGCATCGCCAAGCAACTTCCGCTCCCCCGGAAAATCGCCGCCGCCGACTTCGTCCTTCTCAATGACGGGTCGCTCGATTTTTTGAAGGAGCAGGTAGCCCTGCTCGCCGGCCGCTGGCACTAGCCCAAACCTCCGCTCGTCCCACTTCGCAGGCGCCCATTGTCGCCAGCCTCCTTGTACCTGTTTTCCGCATGGAAACTCCTTCCTCGTCGCCCGATTCCGAATCCTCCTCCGTTCCCGAACCCGAGGGTTCCGCCCCGAAGCGGCGCACCCGCCTGACGCGCGGCAAGCCAGTCGCCGCTCCGCGTACTCGCAAGAAGGCAGCGCCTGACGAGGACGCCGGCCCAAGTGCCGAAGTGGCCGCAGCCCCTGCCCCCCGCGAAACCGTTGCCCAGGTTCAGCGCGAGCCGCTGCCTGAGGTACCGCGGGAACCGGTGGCCCAGGCGCCACGGGAAGAGGTTCCCGAGGCCCGGCGTGAGGAAGCGTCTCCTTCGGCTGGCGACGACGCTGCCAAGGTCCAACGCGTGGTGACTCGCGAACGCCGCCCCGGGCGGCCCGCGGCTCCCGTGCCGCAGCAGGAGGTGCTGTCCTTTTCCCCTGACGACGAGCCGGTGCCCGAAGCGGTGCGCGATTTCGTCCCCGCCGAGCCGGCGCACGCCGAGCCGACGTTCTCCGAGCCGGCCCCGGCGGATACTACGCCTGCCGAACATGCACCCGCCGCCGAGGGCGAGCGGGGCGAGTCGCCCGGCGAACCGGCGGCCGACTCCGGCACGCCCAATGAGGGCAACCGTGACGCCGGCCAGCCCGGCTCAGCCGATCAAGCCGGCCAGGCCAATGGTCTTCCCCAGGCCGGCAAACGCTACGGCCGCGACTATTGGAAGCAGCTCAAACTGGAGAAGAAGAAGTCCAAGATGCTGCGCCAACACGGACCCGGCGGCGGACAGCCCGACCGCGGCCCCGGTGGCCCAGCGGCGCCCGCTGCCCCAGGCGGCTTCCCCGAGCAGCGTGGTGGCGGGCAGTTCCAGCGTGGTGGCCCCGGTGAGCGTCCAGATCGTGGCGACCGTGGGGTGCGCCCGGAACGCGCGTTCCGCGACCGCCCGGAGCGTCCCCCGCAGCAGCCCCCGCCACCGGTGTTCGTACAGGTGGCCGGCGGCCTGCCGGGCCATGAGCGTTTCACCGACCTGGCAGCGCTCCAGACTTTGGCGACCGAGATCGCCTCCGGCGGCGGCGACGCCATCGCCATCAGCGATCTGGCCCCGATGCCGTTGGCCGAGCTCACCGCCTTCGCCCGCGCCCAGGGCGTGGTCTTCGACGGAGTACCCAATCGCCATCAGGTGATGAAGGACCTGTTGCTGCGCGCCGCCGAGCAGAAGCGCCCGGTCCTCGACCGCGGCTGGCTCGACCTCACCGACCGCGGCTACGGCTTCATCGTCCACGCCCACGACAACTACCGCCTTTATCCGGACGACACCTACGTTCCGGAAAGCCTGGTGAAGCACTACGGGCTCAAGCGCGGTGTGCACCTTGAGGTGCAGGTGCAGTCGCCCCAGACCACCGAGCGTTGCCCGGCCGCCGTGAAGATCATCACTGCGATGGGCCGCGATCCCGAGCTGCTTTCGAAGGTGGTGCCCTTTGAGGAGCTTGAACCGTATTATCCGCTCAAGCGCATCCTGCTGGAGGTGCCCGGCTCCGAGTCCAAGGACATCTCGATGCGCCTGGTCGACATCGTAACGCCCATCGGCTTCGGCCAGCGCGGGCTGATCGTGGCCCCGCCGCGTACCGGAAAAACGGTGCTGCTGCAGAACATCGCCAACGCCGTATCCGACAACTTCCCCGAGGTGAAGCTCATCATCCTCCTGGTCGACGAGCGCCCCGAGGAGGTCACCGACTTCAAGCGCCACACCCGTGGCGAGGTGGTCAGTTCCACCTTCGACGAGACCCCCGAAAGCCACGTGCACTGCGCCGAGATGGTCGTGGAACGGGCGCGACGCCTGGTGGAGGCCGGCGAGCACATCGTGATCCTGCTAGATTCGATCACCCGCCTGGCGCGTGCCTACAACGCGCTCACCGGCAACAGCGGCAAGATCATGTCGGGCGGCCTCGAGGCCACCGCGCTGCAGAAGCCCAAGCGCTTCTTCGGCTCGGCGCGCAACATCGAGGGCGGCGGCAGTCTCACCATCGTGGGCACAGCGCTGGTCGACACCGGCTCCAAGATGGACGAGGTCATCTTCGAGGAGTTCAAGGGTACCGGCAACATGGAGCTCCACCTCGACCGCGATCTGGTCAACAAGCGCATCTTCCCGGCGGTGAACATGGACCGCAGCGGCACTCGCAAGGAGGAGCTGCTCTATCATCCCGAGGAGTTGCAGCGCATCTTCTCGATGCGGCGCACCATGCAGGGGTTGCCCGGAACCGAGGCGATGGAGATGCTCATCAGCCGTCTCAAGAAGACGAAGACCAACGTCGAGTTCCTGATGGCGCTCAACCGGTAGGCCCGGTACGGAGGCACGAAGGACCGCAACCGCGACCGCCGTGAACTCCACCGACGAACTCGTGGTCCGGCTGGCCGTGGAAAAGCGGCTGGTGGACTGCGAAGCGCTGGCGGCCGTCCGCGAGAGGCTGGCCGCCGCTCCGCCCTCGGGCGCCTCCCCTCCGCTGGTCGAAACCTTGATTGCCGACGGCGCGCTCGGCCGTGAGGCCGCCTTGGAGCTGCTCGGGGAAGCCCTGGCCTTGCCGTGGTTGCGAGCCGAGGACTTGTTGCCCGAGCCGGCGGCGTTGGCGGCGGTGCCGCGCGAGCTGGCGCTGCGAGCCCACGCGCTGCCTCTTTCGGTGCGCGGGGTGGTGCTGCGGCTGGCCGTGGCCGATCCGCTGGATCCCGCGCTGGAGTCGCTGGGCGATGCCGCCCAACTGGCCGTGGAGCCGGTGCTCGCCCCGGCGGAGGCCATACGCGCGGCCCTGTTGCGTTGTTATGGACCGGTGGCGACACCGGGACCGGCGGCCGCGCCCGCCCCAGATCCGGTATCCGCCGACTATGGAGCCGACTCGGAGGCAGGGGACGCGCCGGTGGCGCGGCTGGTTCAGCACCTCGTGGAGGAGGCGCTGCGGCGACGAGCCTCCGATATTCACATAGAGCCCCAGGCCCAAAGCCTGCGGTTGCGCATGCGCATCGACGGAGTGTTGCAGGAGGTAGACGGTCCTCCGAAGAGACTTCACGCCGCGTTGATCTCGCGCCTGAAGCTGATGGCCCGCATGGCGCTCGACGAGAAGCGGGTGCCGCAGGACGGGCGGATCCAGGTTTTGGTGGCGCGCAAGGCCATCGACCTGCGCGCCTCCTGCCTGCCCACCGTGTATGGCGAGAGCATGGTGTTGCGCGTGCTCGAAGCCGAACGCCTATCCCTCGACTGGTCGGCCCTGGGTCTGTGGCCCGACGACGAGCAGCGGCTAGCCCGTGCCATCGATGCACCCGACGGGCTGGTGCTCGTCACCGGCCCTACAGGTTCTGGAAAGACAACCACGCTCTACACCTGCCTGCACCGGCTCAACCGCCCCGATCGCAAGATCATCACCGTGGAGGACCCGATCGAATACCGGCTGGCGGGTATCAACCAGGTGCCGGTGCGGACGGATACCGGGCTCACGTTTTCCACTGCGCTGCGGGCGATACTGCGGCAGGCGCCGAATGTGGTGATGATTGGCGAAATCCGGGATCGGGAGACGGCGGAGATCGCCGTAAACGCCGCGCAGACCGGTCACCTCGTCTTCAGCACCCTGCACACCAACGACGCCGCCGGAGCGGTGGCCCGGTTGATCGACCTGGGGGTGAAGCCGTTCCTGCTCGCCGCCACGTTGCGTGCGGTGGTGGCGCAGCGGCTGGTGCGCCGGGTGTGTCGAGATTGTCAGCACCCGTACCAGCCGGCACCCGCCGAGTTGCGCGGCTTTGTGCTGCCGGCGGAGGCCCTGAGCGAAGCGGACTGGCGGCGGGGCGCCGGCTGCCCCGAATGCCACGGCAGCGGCTATCGCGGCCGCATGGGGGTGTACGAACTGCTGGTGGCCGACGAGGAACTGCGCCGCCTGATTTACGGCAACGTTACCGCAGCGCAATTGCGGGCCGCCGCGCGTCAGGCTGGAATGCGCACCATGCGTGAAGATGGCCTACGTAAAACTCTCGCCGGCCTCACCACAATCGTTGAGATTGCGGCCCAGACGGTCGGAGATTCCGACCAGGACACGCCCCAAACCGAGCCCTTATCTTACCCGCAATGAGCTACGAGATGAACGATTTGCTGGAGCTGGTCTGCGAGGAGAACGCCTCCGACCTGCACCTCCACGTGGGCCAGCCGCCCACCCTGCGCATCAGCGGCACGATGACGCCCATCGACGGCACGCCGCTCACGCCCTACGACACCGAGCAGTTGATGCTCTCGATCACCCCCGACCACCACCAGCAGTCCCTCAAGCTCAATGGCGGCGCCGATTTCGGGTTCGCCTACCTGGACAAGGCGCGTTTCCGCGTGGCGATCTTCAAGAGCAAGGGCTCCATCGGCCTGGTGCTGCGCCAGATCCCCAATCGCATGTTCGGCCTGCGCGAGATCGGCCTGCCCGACAAGGTGAAGGAGCTGCTCTTCCGCCCTCGCGGGCTGATCCTGGTCACCGGCCCTACAGGTTCCGGGAAGTCCACCACCTTGGCCTCGATGATCAACTACATCAACGAGCATCGCGAGGGGCACATCATCACCATCGAGGATCCGATCGAGTACTACCACGGGCACAAGCGCTGCGTGGTCGCCCAGCGCGAGATCGGCGTGGACGTGCCCAATTTCGCCGAGGCCATCCGCCGCGCACTGCGCATGGATCCCGACTACATCCTGGTCGGTGAAATGCGCGACCTTGAGACCATCGAGGCGGCCATCACGGCGGCCGAAACCGGCCATCTAGTCTTCGCCACCCTGCACACCAACGGCGCGGCCAAGACCATCGACCGTATCGTCGACGCCTTCCCGTCGAACATGAAGGAGATGATTCGCACCCAGTTGGCCTCCTCCCTGGTGGCCGTAATCTCCCAGGTTTTGTGCAAGAAGAACGGAGGCGGCCGTATCGCCGGCTTTGAGCTGATGGTTGCCACGACCTCGATCCAGTCGCTCATCCGCGAGAACAAGACCTTCCGCATCACCTCCGACATCCAGACCGGGGCCAACCTGGGCATGATCACGCTCGACGCGCATCTGCTCAGCATGGTCAACCGCGAGATTATCTCGCCCGACGAGGCGGTGGAGAAGGCTCAGGACTCGAACGGGATGCGTGAGCGCCTCACCGGCATGGGTATGAAGTTGTCGGATGTTTGAGCGGGATTCGTCCTGCGGCCTCCGCTCGGGGGCCGTGGGCTTTGGGTGGGGATGTTTTTGAGACGGTAGTTGCTTGAGGTAATCAGATCTAGGCTGCGTGCTCGGACGCACGGTTTGATCCGGCTCCGGTTCGTTTCGGAGCGCGGGTAAGCGCGCTGGATACTGCCGGCGGCCGAATTCTCGACGTGTTGTTTTCTATGAAAGCCCTTCTCATCATCGACATGCAGGTCGCCTGTTTCGCGGTCGAGCCGCCGCGGTATGATGCCGCCGGGGTGGTTCGGCGGATCAACGCGCTGGCCGCGGAAATGCGTAACCATGGGTTGGTGGTCTTTATCCGGCACACAGAGCCGAGCGGAGCCTTCGAGCAGGGCTCGGCCGGTTGGGAGTTGCTGCCGGCCCTGGAGGTCAAGGCGGGCGACGTCTTCGTCCAGAAGCCGGCGTGCGACTCCTTCCTTGAAACCGATTTGGACGAGGTTTTGAAGCGGCGAGGAGTCACCGAGCTCGTTGTCACCGGTTGTGCGACGGACTTTTGCGTGGATACCACCGTGCGCGCGGCCGGTTCCCACGGTTACGAGGTCACCGTGGCCGGCGACGCCCACACCACAAGGGACCGTCCCCACCTCGGGGCCACCGGAGTGATCCAACACCACAACTACGTATGGGCCGACCTGATCCTGCCCCGCGGCCGCACGATCCGGGTGGTGCCCACCGAGCAGCTGCTCGCGGAGCTCAGGGCCCCTTCGGTACAAGGATAGAGGCGCTGGTTGTTCATCGTATCATCGAGGCCATGAAGACATCGGACAGTGTGCCGGGTCCATTAGCAGGAGCGGGCTTGCACGCGATCTGGTACGAGAATCGCGTGCAAGCACGCTCCTCCTGCATCGGACCCAGGGTCGGTTTCGGTTCCAGCTCCGCCCCATGATCTTCACCCGGCACAGTGCGGCGCTTGTCGGGTTGGTGCGGCGGTTGCGGCTGGTGCGGGAGGAGCGGTTGCGGGAGTTGGAGGCCGAGGCGCTCGATACGGGGCAACCGCTCCCCGAGCTGCTGATCGGCCGCGGCGGGCTCGACAAGGCGGTTTTGCTCGCACGCATCGCCGAGGCGCTCGGCGCGGAATGGGTGGCAGAGCCGCCGCAGCGGTTGGCCCCCGCTGTGGCGGCGCTTGTGAGGCCGGCGTTGGCGCGTGCCCACGGAGTGGTGCCATTGCGCGGTGACGAGAAGCAGGTGACCGTGCTCTGCCTGGATCCGCTGGCGGCGGGCGATGTGCATGAGCTGAGTTTTGCCCTAGGTCGGGAAGTGCGCGCTTGCGTGGCCGATCCCGAGTGCGTGGCGGCGTTGTTGAGCGAGCACTATGGCGCGGGCTCCGAGGTGCTGGTGGGGTTTTCGGAATACCGCACAGGCGAGAACGACGCCGCTGCGGGGGGCGTCAGCGCAGAGGAGCTGGTGGCGATGGCCGGGCAGCCCCCGGTGGTGCGCTTTGTGAACGAGGTGCTGGAGCAGGCCATACGCGAGCACGCCTCGGACATCCATTTCGAACCGTTCGAGCGCGAGTTGCGTATCCGTTGCCGCATAGACGGGGCGCTTCGCGAGTGGCCGGCGCCCCCGCACAGCCTGGTGTTGGCGGTGGCCTCGCGGCTGAAGGTGATCGCAAACCTCGACATCGCCGAGCGGCGGGTGCCGCAGGACGGGCGCATCAAACTCACGCTGGCCGGCCGGCCGGTGGACATCCGAGTGTCCACTTTGCCGACGCAGTTCGGGGAAAGCGTGGTGCTGAGGGTGCTCGACCGGGAGAATGCCGGGCTCTCGCTCGACCGGGTGGGCCTGCCGCCGGCGGAGCTGGCGGCCTTGCGCGAGGCCGTTCGCCGGCCCAGCGGGATCATCGTCGTCACCGGGCCCACCGGATCTGGGAAAACGACTACGCTCTACAGTTGCCTGCGCGAGATCAACGAAACCGGGGCGAAGCTGCTCACCATCGAGGATCCGGTCGAATATGAGATCGAGGGGCTTGTGCAGGTGGCGGTCAACCCGGCTGCCGGGCTCACCTTCGCCACGGCGCTGCGCTCGTTCCTGCGGCAGGACCCGGACGTGGTGATGGTTGGCGAGATCCGTGACATGGAGACGGCGCAGGTGGCCGTCCAGGCCGCCCTCACCGGGCACCTGGTGCTCACGACGCTGCACACCAACGATGCGGCCGGCGCGGTGGCCCGGTTGGTCGACCTCGGGGTGGAACCTTTCCTGGTGGCCGCGGCTTTGGAGGCGGTGGTGGCTCAACGCCTGGTGCGGCGCATCTGCCCGGACTGCCGCTGCGAACAGGTGGCCGATGGCGAGATGCTGGCGCGGCTCACGCCTCCGGGCACCTCGCTGGCGGGGATGCGTTTCTACGCCGGGGCGGGCTGTGCGCGTTGTGGGGCAAGCGGATACCGCGGGCGGCTGGGGCTGTTCGAGTTGCTGCGGGTGACCGACGCCCTGCGCGAACGCATCGCTCGAGGCTCCGGCACTCTGGAGTTGCGCGACTGCGCAAGGGGGCAGGGGATGAGGACGCTGCGCGATGCGGGGATGGCCGCCTTGGTCGCGAGAGAAACAAGCCCAGCGGAAGTACTCAAATATACATGAGGTGCGCCGATAGGAACGTGGCCGCGCCCGGCCTGAATGACTTCCCCCACTGATGTATCGCTGCAGGAGGCTCGCGCCCGTAGGACCCTTGCGAGGGTGGCTGCCGGGCTGGCGGGGGGAGGGGTGGCGGGGATAGCCGAGATCGTGAAGCTCGTCGAGGCTCTCGCCTCCAACGCGCTGAGCATCTCGGTGTCGGAGATGGCCGAGTTGATCGAGAAGGACGTCGTGGTGTGCACGAAGGTGATCTCGGCGGCGAATACGCTGGGCTACAACCCGTCGGCGGCTCCGGTGTCCTCGATTTCGCAGGCGATCCACGTGATCGGGTTCTCGAAGATCCGCATGTTGTCCATGTCGCTGCTGCTGATGG
Organism: uncultured Verrucomicrobiota bacterium; assembly: GCA_903960515.1. GTDB lineage: Bacteria > Verrucomicrobiota > Verrucomicrobiia > Opitutales > Opitutaceae > CAJCBL01. The sequence continues at coordinate 3,645 of CAJCBL010000255.1, read as the reverse complement.
AAAACGCGGAACGCAACATCGGTGCCACCGCACAGCGCGAGACCTCCACGCTGGCACTGACCAGCGGGATGATGGCGCAGGCGTGGGCGGAAGGGCAGGGCCGCCGCGATTGCGACGAGGCCTTTCTCTGCGCCTCGTTGCGCAACTTCGGCCGGTTGCTGATGACCGCGTTGCTGGCCGACGACTACCGGCAGGCGCAGGCCGACGCCTCCACTCATGGCGACGCCGACGCGGCTTACCGCGCGATCTTCGGCACTACTCCCTTGGAGCTCGGATACGAACTGCTCAAGAGCGCCAACCTGCCCGAGGCGCTGCTGCTGGGGCTGCGGCAGTTCACTCCACAGATGCTGGACGTGCAGGTGCTCGACCCAGCTACGGAGTTGCTGGTGGCTGCGGAGTTTTCGGTGCGGCTCGCCCAACTGGTGCTGAGGCCCTCGCTCTCGCCGGCTGCCTACGCAGAGCAGTCGCGGGCGCTGCTGCGGCAGTTCGGCAAGCATCTGCGCATCGACTTGGATACGTTGAATTCCGTATTCGAGCGGTCCGAGCATCGCATGTCGGCCTTCGGGCAGGCATTCGGGTTGCAGGCGATGAGCCGCAGCGTGACCGCGAAGGTGGCGGCCCGGAGGCTGGGCAAGCCGGCGCCCTCGGCGAGTGATTTGCTGTCGGCCACGGTTCCTTCGCCTGAGGCGGCGGCGGAGGGCACAGCCGCAGGGACTGAGTGTGTAGTTGCCGCGAACCCGGCGACCGAGGGGGCGGCGGTTCGGCCGGCCGACGCGGCTCCGATCGAGGGGGTGGCCCGGGCAGCGGAGCCGGGCTTGGCGCTAGACGGTATCGTAGCGAGCATGGCGGTGGAGGCGCTCGCAGCGGTGGTCCCGGCTGGTGGAATGGCGAATCTTGCGCTCGAGAAGGCGAGCCCGGCGGTGGTGCCTACTCCGGCCGAGCGCCGGCCGCTGATTGAAATCTTGCATGAGACGGTGGCCAATTGCGCAGAGTTGCTGAGCCAGTCGGTGGTCAACGAGGAGCTGTTGGCCACTCCGATCGCGGTCGCCTTGCTCGAGGGATGGGCGGCCGATGAAGTAGTGATTTTGCTGGAACGTGGCAAGGGGAGCTTCGTTGCGGTCGCCGGAGCGGGTACTCGTTGGCGGGAGTATCGCGCGAAGGTGGGCTTTCGCCGCGACGAGAGGAATGTACTGGGAGTGTCCGCCGCACGCTGCGAGCCGGTGCTCATCCACGATGCCTCCGATCCCAAGATCGACCCGTATCTGCCGGCCTGGCTGAAGGGCGGGCTGCAGCTCTACTCCTGTATCATCGTGCCCGGAGGGGCGGCCCCCGCGGCGCACTCATTGGTATTTGCCGGTTGGCGAGTGCGGCAAAAGGTGAGTCTGGGCATGGCGGAGACGCGCAGTATCCGGGCCTTGCTGGGTATGGTGATTACCGCGCGGCGGCTCGGAGGGCTGTGAGTGGCGACCCTCTGGCCGCAGCGATCCAACGCCGGAGCCGGTCCCGATAGTGCGATGCCGCGCCCCTTTGGGTGGAGTGTGCTTGCCAGCGATGTACAGGAGGGGCTTCGGGTGCATCGCGGTCTTGGAATGCCCAGGGCGAGCGTCCAGCTACGCGCAACCGGTTCCTGATTACCCAGGATGAAGCTCGGGGCTACTGATCGCTTCGCGGAGGGGGCAAAGTGCTTGGGCGCTGTGCTTCGGGGATGGTGGCGGGCGGGCGGCTTAACCTCCCTGCGGAATGACCGATAGGGGATGAAGCATTCGAGCCATGAACCAGCAGCCCGCCAAATCCGACAAGCTCCCTCGCCCGTTTCTTGGCGTGAACTTCGCGGCGTGTCGAGTGTATGGACGCCTCTACAAAAACCATTTGGGGACGGCCTACGAAGGGCATTGCCCGCGGTGTGGGAAGTTTGTGCAGGTGCCCATCGGTGGACACGGCACGAGCGCGCGTTTCTTCATCTTCGACTGCGGGCCTTGAGCCCGGGTGCACACGTACCTCCGGTGTCGTAGCCTGATGGCGACTCCGCACTTGCGTAGTCGAATGGCCGAGCCGTCCAGCTATGGGCGGACCTGGGGTTCGTACCGCCCCGGCTGAAGCGCTACGCGCCTGGGCTACACGAAACGGCCGCTCGGCCGGCGCTTCGCCCCCCCCTCTGCGCGCTTGGCGCTACTGCGCGGCCAGCGGCTTGAGATAGCGCTTGAGCACGGCTTGCACGCTGTCGGGGGTGAGCGGCTTGGGCACATGGTCGTCCATGCCGGCCTCCAGGCACTGCTCACGGTCGCCCGACATCGCATTGGCTGTCATCGCCACGATGCGGATTTCGCGGTCGAAGCCGGGCTCCTTGGCCACTTGAGCGGCGCGGATACGCCGGGTGGCCTCCAGCCCGTCGAGCTCGGGCATCTGCACATCCATCAGCACCAACTCGTAGGGATGGCGGCGGAGTTCGTCGAGCGCCTCCTGTCCGTTGCCGGCAACCGCAGCGGAATGGCCGGCATTTCTGAGATATTGCAGGGCCACCTTCTGGTTCACCCGATTGTCCTCGGCCACGAGGATACGTGCGACTGCGGGCGTGGCGGTGGCGGGTTTTTCGGCTACAGGTGGGGCGACCACCACCGCCACCTGCGGAGCGCCCAAGGAACGCAGGATTAGTTCGCTCAGGCGGTTGGCGGGGATGGGCTTGAACTCGTAGGCGGCCAATCCGAACTCCTCCAACCGCTCGGGGCCCATCCGCTCTCCGGAGGAACTCACCAGCACCAGCACCGGCTTGCCCAGCGCCGGGGCGTTCTTGATGGTGCGGGCCAACTCCAACCCGTCGGTCCCCGGCATGTGGTGGTCGATGAGCACCAGATCGTAGGGCCGAGCTGCGGACACGGCTTGGCAGAGGGCGAGCACCGCCGCGCTGGCGGAATCGACGGTGTCATGGGCCACGTTCCAGCGATCGAGGAGATAGTGGAAGTATTTGCGGTTGGTCGCGTTGTCGTCGACAGCGAGGATACGGTGACCTGCCAGCCCGGCGGCGGGGGAGGGGGCTGCGGGGGCGCCGGTGGCGCTGCCAAAGGTGGCTACAAACCAGAAGCACGAGCCGCAGCCGGGGGTGCTCTCCACTCCGATCTCGCCGTGCATCAACTCCACCAAGCGTCGGCAGATGGCCAGGCCCAGGCCGGTGCCTCCGAATTTGCGGGTGGTGGAGCTGTCGGCCTGGGCGAAGCGCTGGAAGAGGTGGCGCTGCACGGCGGGGGAAATTCCGATACCGGTATCCGTGACTTCGAAGCGCAGGCGGCAGCCGTCGGCCAGCGCCTCGCCGGGGGACACGCGCACGGTCACCTGGCCGTTTTCGGTGAACTTTACGGCGTTGCCTATGAGGTTGAGGAGGATCTGGCGGATACGAACGGGGTCGCCGCGCACGAAGGCCGGGGTGGCGGGGTCGATGTCGAGGATAAGCTCAAGGTTCTTCTTGCGGGCGTTGGGGGCCTGCAGGTCGGCGGCGCGTTCGAGTTGCTCCACCGGGTCGAAGTCGATGGCTTCCAGGCTGAGCTGGCCGGCCTCGATCTTGGAGAAGTCGAGGATGTCGTTGAGGATGGTCATCAGGCTCTCGCCGCTGTGGATGAGGGTGTCCACAAAGTCATGTTGGTCGGGGGCCAG
>CAJCBL010000254.1 GCA_903960515.1 uncultured Verrucomicrobiota bacterium | reverse complement strand
CCGCCTACGCCCGCCCCGGTCTTTCCGGCGAGCACGTCGATGGGCTGCCATTTGGCAGAGGAGGTGTTGGTGACGGGAAGCTGTTTATAGAAGAGGTCACCCTGGCGCTGGGCCGGGGCGAGATTCACAGCCACCTTCGCTCCGGCATCAGCGGTGCCTATGATATCAAGCACGGCGGGGACTGTGCGGCTGGCGTATTGGTTGAGACCGGCGGCGTCGGGCGCATAAGTGGCCGACTGGCCATTGACGGCGGTTGTTTTGAGATTGCCGATGGTGTCGAAACTATAGCCGAAACTATGGCCAAGTACGGGGGCGGTGTCGGCGAGCTTCTTGACGCCGGCCGTGACTTGGCCGAATACATCGTACCCGAAGTCCCAGAACTTGCCGTCGGCTTCGGTCAGGCGAGTGCGTTGATTCGCGGAATTGAAGCCGTAAGAGGCGGAATTCACCACCGAGGGCACTGAGGACACAGAGGAAATCCCGGAGAGACGGTTGAGCTTATCGAACTGCTTAGTCGTCGTGAGCACCGGCGAGCCGGAGCGTTTTTGCACGAGCTGGTCGATCAGCGCGGGGCTGGCGCGAAAGGCATGGCTGATGGGCGCACCTTTCATCAATCTAGATTTTGCATCGGGTCGGGCTGTTGTCGATCAAAATGCCCGGGGACTAAAGAGATTCATCTCAACCGGCGCGCAGTTGCCCGCTCGATGCACGCCCGGAGCGGAAGCGGGACTCGGGCTCGTGTGTAGCGCCAAGGAGTCCGAGTCCCGGTACTGGGGCGAGACGTGCCGCGGGGCATCAGCGATGAGATGAGGGCAGATCATTTCCAGCAGGCTGGCCCTGTTTGGCCTTGTCCGACCCAGCAGACCGCAAAACACAACCAATGGGTCTCACGAATACACCAGGACTTGGAACGTCTTCCGCAAAATCACTACCCACAAACTCATTTCGCGAAACAAGCCTAATTCGCTGAGGTAACTCTTCTTCATCCACGATTTCTCGTGAAAAGAACGGTGCGACAATGAACCACCCAGTGAGTGTGAAAATTGAATCTCTGTCATTGAACGCACCTAATAAAAATATTTTCGTGCCATCTGCATTCTCGTACAATATATTAAATTTCAGGGACCTTAACGCTAGTACAGCAATCGGATTCGACGTCGGGGAAAAGTTTTTGATCGGTCTAATCCCTCTTTCGGTTACGACAAACGTATTGTTTCCAGTCGATTCAGTGAAGATATACGGGTATAGACGCGTAGAATCGGCCCGAACCGGTTCTGCCGAAATTCCGATTTGGCAAAGGCGAAAAATGTATAACGCTATCAGTACTTTCACCCGATTCTTCATGGCCTTGGATAGGTTTGGTAGCCTTGTTCACTTGCCGGAAATGAAGCTCCACCGTGCGCACCTGCGTCGATGTAATCCGTCCTACCGAGAGAGCCCTTGGTTGCAACATCCCAAATCTTATTGACTACGTCCGCAAAGCCTCCGGGCTCACCCTGATTACAACCGTAGGAGCTGACCGTAGCTCCGAGGGCAAATCGACTCTTTGGAACTTTCTTTGCATCAGTAGGCCCCCAGCTATCGCCAGTATTTGCTGGAACGCGAACAGCAAGGAGATTGCCCGCGGCATCATGTGTGCCATTGGTCTGCGGCGTCGAACTATACTCTAGGAACCAGTTTTCCGAATCCGAGTGACCGAAATAGTCTAAAGAGGTAATCGAAGCGTTAGGCATTTCGACAAGTTGCGATGTCAGCTCCGCACTCGCCCTTATCTCCACTACTTTAATGCCCTTGCCACTGACTGCCTGCCGAACAATTCGCAAATAGTGATTCCTTACCTTACCTTCAGAAGCTGCTCTCCGCTCATAAGGAGGAACATAGATCACCAATACAACCTCTTTATTTTTCCCTTTTCCCTTAATGTCAGCCTCCAGCGCAATGGCTCTTCGGACTGCGGTATTTAGGAAATTCCAACCCGATTGATCGTGTTTTTCCGGATCGTTTACGCTCGTTCCGCCGGCTACAACAACAGGATCCCGCCCAAGGTAGTCGTAAAGCCCCACGCAGCTATTGTTGCACATCCCATACATGTTCGCGCCGCCCCATTCCTCGATAGGGTCACGGCTCAGCCACCGCCCCGTGCTCGGGCAATAATAGCGGAAGCCATAGTAGAGCTGGCCGGTTTCCGCGTCCGTGTACTTGGTTGAGAAGCGGAACGGATTCGCGGCGGCGGCGGGGCCATATGCGGCAATCGATTCTCCAAACGGGCCGTAAACATAGGTGGCGGAGCGGGCACCTGTGGTGCTGTCGATCAGCGCGGTGACGTTTCCGTTGCCGTCATAACATGGCAGATGGGCGATGGACGATGGCTGATGAATGGCTAGCAATCCACCTACTCCACCGGCACCCTGGGACGAACCGCTTAGGTCGATTCCCCATACGTAGCTGCGCACAACGGCGTTACTCGATAACCCATTGAACTCCGCCAGTAGGTTCCAGCCATCGTATAGAAAGCGGGTGTCGCTCGCGAGAATGTAGGTGGTGCCGTTCCAGTTCGAGACTTTCTTCTGAATGCGCCGACCGGTGAAATCATAGGCAAACTCGAGCTTCTGCCTGGGAACGCCTGCAGTGACCGCACTCGCCTGGGTTTCCATGGTGGTGAGCCTATTCTCGGCATCCCAAATATAGGTCCACTGTCCATCGCCGGTCAGGTTGCCGTCTAAATCGTATGTAAACGACTCCGGGGTCTTGGCGAGGAATAGATGACCGCTTTGGCGGGTATCGGCATCGGCCCCGCCTACGCCCGCCCCGGTCTTTCCGGCGAGCACGTCGATGGGCTGCCATTTCGCAATAGCAGCATTGGCCACCGGGAGCTGTTTGTAGAAAAGATCACCCTGGCGCTGGGCGGGGGCGAGATTCACGGCCACCTTGGATCCAGCATCAGCGGTGCCTATGATATCGAGCGCGGCGGGCACAGTGCGGCTGGCGTATTGATTGAGGCCGGCGGTGTCGGGCGCATAAGTGGCCGACTGGCCATTTACTGCGGTTGTTTTGAGATTGCCGAT
>CAJCBL010000253.1 GCA_903960515.1 uncultured Verrucomicrobiota bacterium | reverse complement strand
GCGTGAATTGCGCTAGTCCGGGTCTGTGGGGGTGTCGGCGGGCAACCGCCGGCACTACACGGAAAGACCGAACGCGGATTCGGATTTGGCCACAGAGATCACTGAGGGGGAGGAGGACACGGAGGGCGGAGAAGGACTGAAGGCTGAAACCTGGAGGCTGAACGAATAGGCTGAAGGGCTTAAAACTGAAAGCTGAAACGGTAACATCAGCCGCAAAGAGCGCACCGAGCGGTAAGGGCGAGGTTCCGAATATTCTCGCTACCCGCTACTCGCTACTGGCTGCTTATTCACCACAGAGGTCACGGAGGACACGGATGGAAGAGAAGGCTGAAGGCTGAAAACCCGAAGGCTGAAACCGGAAAGTTAGCCGCAAAGAACGCAGAGCGCGTAGAGATCGGAAGGGGGCGAGACTTCGGCTATGCTCGCTACCGGCTACTCGTTTCTCGCTACCATTTCACCATAGAGGACACGGAGAACGGAAATGGCTGAAGGGCTGAAAACTGAAGAACTGAATGGCTGCGCCATTCAGCTACGGCGGAAGGAAGAGCCGGCATTCGGGTTGCCCGAGCATTCCGCAATATTGGGGCGGCAGAACTGAACGGCTTCGCCGTCCAGCTACGAAAGAAAAGGCTGAAGGCTGAATTGCCGGAAGGACTGAATGGCTGCGCCATTCAGCTACGCGGAAGGACTGAACCGGAAGTCTCCGACGATTCCGCAATCCGCATTCCTCAAGCCGCCATATAGCAGCCGACTGAACGGCTGCGCCGTTCAGCTACGAAACAAAAGGCTGAAGGCGGAAGGTTGAATTGCTGCAATACATCAGGAAGGCCGCTTGATAAGTGGCGCTCAGGGCTCGTCTTCCTGACCTCAACTTAAACCCTCAACTTCAACCTCTCCTCCGGCGCTCTGTGGTCTCCTCCGCCCCGGTGCGCTCTGTGACGGATCGGGGTTTTGGTTATAGGTTTCAGGTTTTGGCTCTCCGATCTCTGCTCCTTTGCGATCTTAGCGTTCTCTGCGGTTAAATGGCAAAGTATCCAGTCGAAGACAGGACATGCTTTTGGGCTCCACGGTAAATATCAGCGAATAGGGCCGGGGGCGGGCCTGTGGTGCGCGCTTTATAACTTCCCCAACGGCTGGCGTTCGGTCTCCCGGACCGGCTTCAGAAATCGAAGCCCAGGAGCATGCGCCATGTGGAGTTGTCCTGCACTCGGAGGTCGGGGTCGTTGAAGCGCACATCGTGGTGCAGGGCCAGGGTGAGCGTCTCGGTGAGCTTCTTGCCCAGCTCGAACTCGCTTTCCCATCCAGCGCTGCGGTCGTTCAGCGAAATGTAGCGCACCCCTCGCTCGGTGAGCCGGATGCCCCAGCGCAGGTTGAGCTCGGCTTCGATGAAGACGGCTGGGTTGAATTTGCTTTCGTGGAAATAGGGCGAGCTAAGGGTCCAGAGGTCGTACTGGTTGCCGGAGATGCCGAGGCTGAGTTTGCCCTTCTTGGACTTGATGAGGAACGCGCCTGCGCCGAGCTCCTGGTGGAGCAGCAGGTATTGCATGTTCGAGTCCTGCGGCAGGTATTGGTAGTGGCGGTTCAGTTCGAGGCGCGGATGGGCGAGCAGAAACCAGCGAGCGCTGAGGTCGTGGTGCCAGCTGGCATTGCTCCTGATCAGGTCGGTGTCGGTGCGGCCCTCGGTGCTGCGGAACTCGTAGGTCGCCTCCATGCGGAGCTCGTCGATGGCCCACTTGCGGCCGATGCGCAATTCGGCGAGCACACTGCGGCGGGAGCTGTCGCCCTGCACCAGTTCGGTGGATGCGGCGAGGCGGCCGTGCCAAGGCCCGAAGAATTTGCGCAGCTGCTGCTCCACTCGGCCGATCTGGGCGCGCTGCTCGACCCGGGCGGCGTGTTCGCCATTTTCGGCGACGGCGGTGGATGCCGGTGACGCAGAGGCCGGTGGAGCGGCGGGGGGAGCCGCCGGAGCGGCCGCCTTGGCTGCGGGCGTGGCCGCAGTGTTTGCGCTGGGCGCGGCTGCGACCGGCTTGGGGTGGGGCTCGCGCTGCACCTTGGCCTGCCCGACCGGCACGCGCAGTTCCCCGAAGCGGGGGGATTGGAATACGAGGGTTGTGCCGTCGTCGGATACGAGGTGCCCCTGCAGCCTGTCCCCGTCCTTGTAGACGAGGACATCGGCCGAGGCCGGGGCTACGAGGCAAACGGCTGCCGCAAAGCCCACGAGGGCGAGCAGTTGGTGACGGGGTGTATTACTTCGCAGCATCCTTCTTGGGGGCCTTCGCCAGAAGGCGGAAGAACACCGGTACGAGGAGAACGGCGAACACGGTAGCGGCCACCATGCCGCCGAATACGCCCACGCCCATGGATACACGGCCGGCGGCACCGGCACCGCGGCCGACGATGAGCGGCACCACGCCGAGGATGAAGGCCAGTGAGGTCATCAGGATCGGGCGGAAGCGCAGGCGGGCGGCCTCGGCAGCGGCGTCGGCCACCGACTTGCCCTCGCGCAACTGCTCGACGGCGAACTCGACGATGAGGATGGCGTTCTTGGCCGCCAGGCCTACGAGCACCAGCAGGCCGATCTGCACGTAGATGTTGTTGGGCAATCCAGTGATCCAGCACGCCGCCATCGCCCCGAAGATGCCCAGCGGCACGGCCAGCAGCACGATGACGGGCAGGCGGAAGGATTCATATTGTGCGGACAACACGAGGAAGACGATGAGCAGGCCGCAGGCCAGCACGATGGGCGCCTGGCTGCCGGCGCGGCGTTCCTGCAGGGAGGCGCCGGACCACTCGATGCCGAAGCCGTCGGGCAGTGTCTTGGCGACTTCCTCGATGACGTCCATCGCCTGGCCGGAGGAGAAGGCGGTGGAGTTGGAGCCGGTGAAGGCGACAGCGGGGAAGCCCTGGAAACGGGTGACCATGTTGGGGCCGGCCTTCCATTTGGTCTGCACCACGGAGGCGAGGGGGAGCAGTTCGCCCTTGGCGTTGCGCACGTACATGCGGCCGATGGCATCGGGGCTGGCGCGGAAGGCGGGCTCGGCCTGCAATTGCACGCGCCATACGCGGCCGAACTGGGTGAAGTCGTTCACGTAGAGCGAGCCGAGCTGGGTTTGCAGGGTGGCGAAGACATCGGCCAGCGAGAGGCCCATGGCGGCTATGCGCTCGCGGTCGAGGTCGATGGAGAGCAGCGGCTGGGTGTAGGAGTAGGAGATCGATGGCGACGTGATCTCGGGCCGGGCGTTGAGCTTGGTCATCAACTCCTGGCTGGCGGCGGCGAGTGCCTCCAGCCCGAGGCCGTTGCGGTCCTGTAGCTGGAACTCGAAGCCGATGCGTGTGCCCAGTCCGGGTACCGGCGGCATGTTGAACGGGAGCACTACGCCGTCGGGGTCCTTGGCGAAGGCGTAGTAGAGTCCGCCGATGAGGGCTGGGAGCTGCTCGGCGGGAGCCTTGCGCTCGCTCCAGTCCTTCAAGGCCACGACGATGGCGGTGGCGTTGGAGTTGAGGGTGCCGTTGGCGAGCATGTTGAGGCCGCCAAGGGTGATCACCCGGTCGACGCCGGGTTGCTTGAGCATGTAGGCCTCCACACGCTTGGCCATGGCGTCGGTGCGGTCCAGCGAGCTGCCCTCGGGCAGGACGATTTGGGCCATGAAGTAGCCCTGATCCTCGCCGGGGATGAAGCCGCTGGGCACCCGGAGGAAGAGGCCGTAGGTGGCCAGACCCAGTGCGCCGAATACGAGCAGGCCCACGAAAGAGCGGCGCAAGAGGAAGGATACCGTGCCGGTGTAGCGGCGGGTAAACGTATCGAAGCTGCGGTTGAACAGGCCGAAGAACCAGGCCAGCGGGCCGCGGGCGTGGCGCTCGGGATTGTGGGGCTTGAGCAGCAGGCGGCAGAGGGCCGGCGAGAGGGTGAGGGCCACGATGCCCGAGATCACCACCGACACGGCGATGGTGAGGGCGAACTGCTGGTAGAAGCGGCCGGTGAGCCCGCCCAGGAAGGCCACGGGGATGAACACCGAGCACAGTACCAGGACGATGGCGACGACGGGCCCTGAAACCTCCTCCATCGCCTGGATGGTGGAGTCGCGCACGCTCTTGCCGGTGGCGGCCATGATGCGCTCTACGTTCTCCACCACGACGATGGCGTCGTCTACGACGATGCCGATGGCCAGCACGAGGCTGAAGAGGGTGAGGGTGTTGATCGAGAAACCCAGGACCAGCAGGCCCGCGAAGGTGCCGATGATGGATACAGGCACGGCCAGCAGCGGGATGAGCGCGGAGCGCCAGTTCTGGAGGAAGAGGAAGACGACGATGAGCACCAGGATGATGGCGTCGCGCAGGGCCTTGACCACCTCCTCGATGGAGACGGTGATGAACTTGGTGTTGTCGGAGGCGATGACGTAGCGCATGCCGGCCGGGAAGCGCTTGGACTCGGCCTCCAAGGCGGCGGTGGTCTGGCGCGCGGTGTCGATGGCGTTGGCCCCGGCCTGCAGGTAGGTGAGCAGGAGGGTGGAGGGCTTGCTGGCTGTATCCACCCCGGCGGTGCCGCAGCGGCCGTAGAGGTCGTAGGTTACGCTGCCCAGCTCGACGCGGGCCACATCGTGTACGCGCAGCATGGAGCCGTCGGCATTGGCGTGCAGGATGATGGAGCCGAACTCCTCGGGGGTATCGAGGCGGCCGCGGGTGGTCACCGGGATGGTGAGCTCTACCTGGCCTCCGGTGGGGCGCTGGCCGATACGGCCGGCGGCGTAGAGGCCGTTCTTCTCGAGGATGGCGTTCTTGACGTCGGTGACGGTGAGGCCGCGGGCGGCGAGCTTGTCGGGGTCGAGCCAGAGGCGCATGGCGTAGTCGCCGGCGCCGAAGATGCTGGCGGCGCCGATACCGGGGACGCGTTTGATGGCGTCGAGCAGGTAGATCGTGGCGTAGTTGGAGAGGAAGAGCTGGTCGTGCTGGGGGTTGGAGGAGTCGAGCACCACGACCTGCACCATGTTGTTGCTCTTCTTGAGCACGGTGACGCCCTGGCGGCGGACCTCGTCGGGCAGGCGGGCGGAGGCCTGGTTGATGCGGTTCTGCACGTCGACCTGGGCGAGGTCGAGGTCGGTGCCCACCTCGAAGGTGACGGCGATGTTGAGAGAGCCGTCGTTGCCGCAGGAGGACTGGAAATAGAGGAGGTTCTTGGCCCCGGAGAGCTGCTGCTCGATGGGCGAGGCGACGGCGTCGGAGACAGTCTTGGCGTCGGCGCCGGGATAGGCGGCGCTGATGGCCACGACAGGCGGGACGACCTCGGGGAACTGGGCGATGGGCAGCGATTTCATCGCCACCAGGCCGGCGAAGACGATGAGCAGGGAGAGGACCGAGGCGAAGATAGGCCGGTCGATGAAGAAGCGGGAGAACACGGGTAGGTCCGGGTTGGGGGTTGGAGCCGCGCGGTTGGGCTCAGCTACCGGATACGGGGTGGACCTTGGCGCCGGCGCGGACCTTCTGCACTCCGCCCACCACCACCCGATCGCCGGCCTTCAGGCCGTCGATGATACGCCAGCGGTTATCCACCCAGCCGCCCAGCTTGACTGTGCGGGACTCGACGATGTCGCCGGCGCCCACGACGTAGACTGAGGCCCCGGTGGGGCTCTGGACCACGGCGCCCTGCGGGACGAGGAGGGCATCCTTGCGGGTGATACCAGAGACGGAGATGCGGGCGAACTGGCCGGGCAGGAGCTTGCCCGTGGGGTTGGGGAACTTGGCCTGGGCCTGGGCGCTGCCGGTCTCGGGCTGGAAGCGGATATCCGCGAAGCTGATCTTGCCCAGGTGTTCGTAGACGGAGCCGTCGAGCAGGGTGGCGGTAACCACGAAGTGGTCGACTCCAGCCGAGACAACCCGGCCGGCGGCGATTTCGGTGCGGAGGGAGAGAAGCCCTTCCTCGCTCACGGTGAAGTTGATGTCGATCGGATCGATCTGGTCGAGGGTGAGCAGGGCGCCGGACTGGGGAGTGATGAGTGCGCCGACAGATACGGGGGCTTGGCCTACGCGGCCGGCGAAGGGAGCGGTGATGGTGGTGTAGCCGAGGGTGAGGCGCGCGGTGGTTACGGCGGCCTGGGCGGAGCGCACGTCGGCCGTGGCGGCGAGTTTGGCGGTGCTCGCATCGTCGACCTCCTGCTGGGGCATGCCGCCGGTCTTGAAGAGCTTGTCTACGCGAGCGAGGTCGTTCTCGGCCTTGGCCAGCTTCGCCTCGGCCTGGGCCTGGCGGGCGAGGGCGCTGTCCAATTCGGCTTGGTACTGGGCGGGGTCGATGCGGAAGAGTACATCGCCGGCCTTCACCATGCCGCCGCCGGTGAACGGCGCTTCTATCAACTGGCCGGTGACGCGTGCCGCAAAGGTGATGGAATTGTCGGAGACGATACGGCCCACCATGGTGACGGCCACCGGTACATCCTCGGGCTGGACGGCCTTGACCACGACATCCATCAAGGGCGCCGGAGCGGCGGTTTCGTGGCGGCCGCAGGCCGAGAGCAGAGCAGCGAACAGGAGGACGGTGGCGGAGGAGCGGAGGCGACTCATAAAGTTGGCGTCAGTGGTGCGGCGATGGGAAGGGCGGGGCGGCGCACTTTGAAAAACCGGGAAGCTTGGGACAATGCGAATTTGAGGGTGTTGGCAGGGGGAGAATCGCTTCGCGCTCCAGCTACGGCGGCAATGCTGAATCGCTTCGCGCTCCAGCTACGGCGGATTCGCGAGCAAGCTCGCTCCTACTACGGAATCGCGAGCAAGCTCGCTCCTACACGGACAGCGGGGGCTGGCTGTAGGAGCGAGCTTGATTGCGATGGGGACTCGGAAGTTTCCCCGTAGCTGGATGGCGAAGCCATTCAGCCGGTGGCGACGGCGATGCCGGTGCCACTGAACGCTTCGCGCTCCAGCTACGACGGCAATGCTGAATCGCTTCGCGCTTCAGCTACGACGGAATCGCGAGCAAGCTCGCTCCTACACGGACGGCGGGGGAGCTGGCTGTAGGAGCGAGCTTGCTCGCGATGGGGACTTGGAAGTTTTCCCGTAGCTGGATGGCGAAGCCATTCAGCCGGTGGCGACGGCGATGCTGGTGCGACTGAACGTTTCGCGCGCCTGGTAGGGCTGAATCGCTTCGCGCTTCAGCTACGGCGGCGATGCTGAATCGCTTCGCGCTTCAGCTACGGCGGAATCGCGAGCAAGCTCGCTCCTACCCGGACGGAGGGGGAGCTCAAAGAGTGGCTACCCGCGTCGGGGAACGGAGTGTGTCGCCACGCGGGAACCGAAGAGGTTGGTGTCGTGGCGCGGACGGTGTTACTCGATACCGGATGAAGGAAATTTTGTTCGGAGCCTCCGGCATGGTGGGGCAGGGCGTCTTGCGCGAGTGCCTACGCGAGCCTGTTGTAGGCGAGGTGCTCGCGATCGGCCGCAGCGTGATCGGCCGCCAACACGCGAAGCTTCGTGAGATCGTGAGGGCCGATGTGGCCGATCTGGCCCCTGTGGAGGATCGGCTAAGCGGTTACGATGCATGCTTCTTCTGTCTCGGCGTGTCGTCGACGGGCATGAAGGAAGCGGACTATCGGCAGAAGACCTATGACCTCACGCTTGCGGTGGCCGAGAGACTGGCCCGACTCAACCCGGGCATGACGTTCATCTATGTGTCGGGGACGGGCACTGATAGCACGGAGCGAGGATCCTCGATGTGGGCTCGGGTGAAGGGCGAGACCGAGAATGCGCTGCTGCGGTTGCCGTTCAAGGCGGCCTACATGTTCCGGCCGGGCATCATCCGGCCGCTTCATGGTATCCGATCGAAGACGAGGTGGTATCGGATGTTCTACCTTGTGACGGGACCGCTGCTTGCGCTCATCCAGCGGTGCGGGCCGGGGCTGGTGACCACCACTGAACAGGTGGGCCGTGCGATGATCGCGGCCGCTGGGCGGGGTGCGCCGAAGACGGTGCTGGAGAATCGCGACATCAACGCGCTGGGTGATCCCTGTGCCTCTATCGGGTCGGCGTAGGAACGAAGCGCTTGCCTGCTAGGGGGTAAGCGGCCGACTGACGACCCCGTAGCGGCGGGGGCGGGGGCGGCGGCCCGCGTTCGGCGTGCTCGGGCACAAAAAAGCCCCGCGACCTAAGAGGCCGCGGGGCAGAGGGAGCAGCGGAACCGAAAGCGGCTCCGCTACGTGTAGCGCCGTAGCGGAGGCGAAGAGCTTCCGCCACCGGCGCTGTGGGCTCAGTAGTCGCCCATGTCGCCGCCGGGGCCGCCGGCGGGTCCTGCGGACTTCTTGTCCTCGGGCTCGTCGGTGATGAGGCACTCGGTGGTCAACAGCAGACCGGCCACGGAGCCGGCGTTTTGCAGGGCGGAGCGCACAACCTTTGTCGGGTCGAGCACGCCAGCGGCCACGAGATCCTGATACTCGCCGGTGGCCACGTTGTAGCCTTCGGCACCCTTGCGGCGCAGGACTTCCTGGACAACGGTCGAACCTTCGACACCGGCGTTGGCGCAGAGCTGACGCAGGGGCTCTTCGACAGCGCGGCGCACGATGCGGGCGCCCAGCTTCTCGTCGCCTTCGAGCTTCTCGACTGCCTTCTCGATGGCGAAGATGGTGCGCAGGAGGGCGACGCCGCCGCCGGCGACGATGCCTTCTTCAACGGCTGCGCGGGTGGCGTGCAGCGCGTCGTCTACGCGATCCTTCTTCTCCTTCATCTCGGACTCGGTGGCGGCACCGACGTTGATGACGGCCACGCCGCCGGCCAACTTGGCGAGGCGCTCCTGGAGCTTCTCGCGATCGTAGTCGGAGGTGGTCTCGTCGATCTGGCGACGGATGAGCTTCACGCGACCCTGGATGTCGGCGGCCTTGCCGGCGCCTTCGATGATGGTCGTGTTTTCCTTGTCGATGGTCACGCGCTTGGCGCGGCCGAGGTCGAGCAGCTTGGTGCTCTCCAGCTTGATACCGAGGTCCTCGGTGATGAACTTGCCACCGGTGAGGACGGCGAGGTCTTCCATGATGGCCTTGCGGCGATCACCGAAGCCCGGGGCCTTGACGGCGCAAACGTTCAGCGTGCCGCGGATCTTGTTGACCACGAGGGTGGCCAGGGCTTCGCCTTCGATGTCTTCGGCGATGATCAGCAGGGGCTTGCCCGACTTGGCCGCTTCCTGGAGGACCGGCAGCATGTCGTTGAGCGAGGTGATCTTCTTTTCGAAGAGCAGGATGTACGGATCCTCGAGTACGGCTTCCTGGGACTCCGCGTTGGTGGCGAAGTAGGGGGAGATGAAACCCTTGTCGAACTGCATGCCTTCGACGACGTCGAGGGTGGTCTCGATGGACTTGGCTTCTTCGACGGTGATGGTGCCGTCCTTGCCGACCTTGTCCATGGCTTCGGCGATCTTGTCGGCGATGTCGAAGTCCCAGTTGGCGGAGACTGCGGCGACCTGGCGGATCTCTTCGCGGCCGGTGACCTTCTTGGAGATGTTCTTGAGCTCGATGACGGCGGCCTCCACGGCCTTGTCGATACCGCGCTTGAGGAAGATCGGGTTCGCACCGGAGGTGACGGACTTGAGACCTTCGCGGTAGATGGACTCCGCGAGCACGGTGGCGGTGGTGGTGCCGTCGCCAGCGATGTCGGCGGTCTTCTGGGCAACTTCACGGACCATCTGGGCGCCCATGTTCTCGAACGGGTCGCGCAGCTCGATCTCCTTGGCGACGGTGACGCCGTCCTTGGTGATCTTCGGCGAGCCGAACTTCTTGTCGATGATGACGTTGCGGCCCTTGGGCCCGAGGGTGACCTTGACGGCCTGGGCGAGGATCTTGACGCCGGCGAGGATCTTGCGACGAGCGGGCTCGTCGAAAAGGAGTTGTTTCTTAGCCATGATATTTACGGATCGAAATTAGGGTTTGTGGTGGGAATCAAGCGACGACGCCGAGGATGTCGTCTTCGTTGACGATGATGAAGGTCTCGTCGCCGAGCTTCACTTCAGTGCCACCGTATTTGGAGATGAGGACGCGATCGCCGGCCTTCACCTCGAAGGCGATGACCTTGCCGTCGTCGGTCTTCTTGCCGGTGCCGAGCGCGATGACTTCGGCTTCCTGCGGCTTTTCCTTGGCTGAATCGGGGATGATGATCCCGCCCTTGATTTGCTCTTTTTCTTCGACGCGCTTGAGGAGGATGCGTCCGCCGAGGGGTTTGATGCTCTGTTTGGCAGTGCTCATGGATGAGTTGCTAGGTTACTGTTTTGGTTGGGAGGAGTACCGGCGCCAGGCGCCGATGTGAGAGTGAGAGAATTGCGGAATTCGGAATGCGGAATGCGCAATGCGCGAGCGGCAGATCCTGAGATTTTCGATTTTGGATTGCCGATTTTCGATTGGGAGGAAGGCGAAAGAAGCATGGCGGGCATAAAGCCCGCCCCACCGGAAGCAGCGCTAGGCGGGATGCTCGCTACTCGCTTCCCGCTTCTCGCTACTTCGGAGAGAGGATCACTTCTTATCGCCGTCCTTGTCGTCTACGACCTCGAAATCGGCGTCGACGACGTTTCCGTCTTTCTTGGCCTTTTTCTTGGGTTCGTCGGCGCCGGGGGCGGACTGCTCGGCCTCATGGGCCGGGCCACCAGCGGCTCCACCCTGGGGAGGAACCTTGGAGTAGATATCACTGCCGATGGCTTGCATGGCGGTGTTGATCTTGTCGGCGGCGGCCTTCATCTGCTCGGTCGTGGAGCTCGGGTTTTCGAGGATCTTCTTGCCCTCGGCGATGGCGGCCTCGGCGGGGGCCTTCTTGTCGGCCGGGCACTTGTCGCCGAGGTCCTTGAATACTTTTTCCGACTGGTAGATGGCCTGGTCGAGGATGTTCTTGGTTTCGACAGCTTCGCGCTTCTTCTGGTCCTCGGAGGCGTGGGCCTCGGCTTCCTTGCGCAGGCGCTCGACCTCGTCCTTGGTGAGGCCGGACGAGCCGGTGATTGAAATCTTCTGATCGCGGCCGGTGCCCAGGTCCTTGGCGGTGACGTGCAGGATGCCGTTGGCGTCGATGTCGAAGGTGACCTCGATCTGCGGGGTGCCGCGCTGGGCCGGCGGAATGCCGTCGAGGCGGAAGTTTCCCAGCATCTTGTTGTCGCTGGCCATGGGGCGCTCGCCCTGGAGGACCTTGATGTCGACGGCCGTCTGGCTGTCGGAGTAGGTGGAGAACACCTGCGACTTCTTGGTCGGGATGGTGGTGTTGCGCGGAATCATCGGCGTGGACACAGAACCAGCCGTCTCGATACCGAGGGTGAGCGGGGTGACGTCGAGGAGGATGACGTCGTCCTTTTGGCCGGAGAGCACAGCGCCCTGAACGGCGGCGCCCACGGCGACAACCTCATCGGGGTTTACGCCGCGGTGGGCGTCCTTGCCGGCGAGCTTGTTGGCGATCTCGATGATCGCGGGCATGCGGGTCATGCCGCCTACGAGCACGAGCTCGTCGATCTTGTCCTTGGAGATGCCGGCGTCCTTCAAGCAGGCTTCGAAGGGGGCGATGGTGCGCTGGGCGAGGCCTTCGCAGAGCTGCTCGAGCTTGGCGCGCGAGAGGGTGACGGTGAGATGCTTGGGGCCGGAGGCGTCGGCGGTGATGAAGGGCAGATTGATGTCGTAGCTCTGGGAGGAGGAGAGGGCGATCTTGGCCTTCTCGGACTCTTCCTTGAGGCGCTGCATGGCCATGGCGTCGCCGCGCAGATTGATGCCGGACTCCTTCTTGAAGGAGTCGGCGAGCCAGTTGATGATGGTATCGTCCCAGTTGTCACCGCCGAGGTGGGTGTCGCCGTTGGTGGCGCGCACTTCGAATACGCCATCGCCCAGCTCAAGCACGGAGATGTCGTAGGTGCCGCCGCCCAAGTCGTATACGGCGATGGTCTCGTCCTTCTTGCGGTCGAGGCCGTAGGCGAGGGAAGCGGCGGTGGGCTCGTTGACGATGCGCAGCACTTCCAGTCCGGCGATGGTGCCGGCGTCCTTGGTGGCCTGGCGCTGGGCGTCGTTGAAATAGGCGGGCACGGTGATTACGGCCTTCTTGACGGGCTCACCGAGGTAGGCCTCGGCGTCGGCCTTCATCTTGGCCAGCACCATCGCTGAGATCTGCTCAGGGGCGAAGCGCTCGGTCTTGCCGGCGAACTCGACCTCGATGTAGGCGTCGCCGTTTTTCCCTTCCACGACCTTGAACGGCATGTTCTTGGCCTCGTTCTGCACCTCGGTGAACTTGCGCCCGATGAAGCGCTTGGCCGAGAAGACGGTATTCTTGGGGTTGGTCACGGCCTGACGCTTGGCGGCCTGGCCTACGATGCGCTCGCCGGTCTTGGTGAAGGCGACTACGGAAGGGGTCGTGCGACCGCCTTCGGCGTTGGGGATGACGACGGGCTCGCCGCCCTCCATGACTGCCATGCAAGAGTTGGTGGTGCCCAGATCGATGCCGATGATTTTGCTCATTTGAAAGTCCTCAGAGAAAGTGCGCGGTGGTTGTTGGTATTTGCGATTGCCGCCTCTTCGCAGGAGCGGTGCCAGCGTGGTGATAGAGTTGTAAGATGTTTGTGGGGCAACGCTATGGATGTTCTTGTGATCGGTCGGGCACTCCGATGCCTGTGCCAAGATTCGGGCAGGTGTGCCATAATGGCAGGGCGTGGGGCGCGGTGCGACAGCGGTGTGGCTCACTGTGCGCACGGGTGAGGCCCGCTGGGATACTGTGCCGTTGGCTTTCCACGGCACAGCCAACAGGGATGAGGCAGGCCCCGGCCCCACCGCGAAGTTCCGATGTGGTCCAGCCCCAGGCAGCCGCGATGAGGTCGAGGCCCGGGACAGGCCCGGGACAGCACAACCCGGCCGGAGGCTAGCGGCCGGTCTTGTGCCGATGCGCACCAGCGTAGCGAGGGACCCAAAACGCGGGCCAATGTTATGACCTTTGGATACTCACGTCGCCAACGGTTCTCGGGCTGCAGCGGGCGCTCTGGCGGAAAGCAAAGGCGAGACCCTTCGCTGTAACCAAACCGATGAACCTAAACATAGCAGTTCGACACAGAGACCACAGAGCTAAGGCATGAGAGCACTGAGAATTGGGAGGGACTATTAGGCATGCGCACCATTTGGGTGAGGGCTTCGATGCTCCGCTCCGCTTTCCCAAGCGCGACCCTGTGTGCTCCTTCCGCCTCTCCTCTGGCTCTGCGCCCTATCTCAACTGCCGTTTCTGGGATGAATCGCTCTGGGCGAGCCGTGTGCGGGGTAACCGCCAGCACGGGTAGACCGGGGTTGGGGGCGACCGGTGCCAGCCCGGCCGCTCTAGTCCTGCCAGGCGTGGGTATTGGTTTGGGGCCACGCCGGACTCCTCGAAACCTCGGGCGCAGGCGACTTAAGCCGGCATCCCGTTGGTGCACCATGCCGTGAAATACGCGATCGCCCGGCGGACGATTTTGCGCCCACGCCGGCCTCATTGCGGGGCCGACGGGGTCTGCGTATTGGCCAACTCGATGAGGTGGCCAGCAACCAAGGGCGTTGGGAACGGACGCCGCAGAGGCTACGTCCCCAGCGCCCGCTTACTCGGAGGAGCGCTCCACGCGGCGCACCACCAAGCGGGTACCGCGCATCATGATTCCGGGGAGCTTGTTGAGCACCAGCTCCACGTCCTCGTCGGCCACGTCCACATAGCTCTCATTGTCGAGCAGGTCGATCGCGCCCAGCGACTTGGCGGAGAGGCGTGTGACGCCGGCGATCTTGCCGACGATATCCGAAGGGGTCACACCGGCGAGCTTGCCCACGTTGAGGGCGATGGGGGTGAAGCCGGCCTCGTTGCCGGTGCGCTGCACCCAGCCTCCGCTGCGGGGAGCGGGGACATCGGGGGTGCGGGCTACCGGCACCTTGCGGTTGGGGAAGGGATGCGCCGGGGCCACGATGCCACGTGCGGGGGCGTCGGCTGCGAAGGTGCGCACGGGAGCCTCGGCGGGGACTGGGCGGGCGGGAGCCTCGGCGGCGGCGGCAACCGGCTTGGTCGGTACGAAGGCGGGCTTGGCCGGGGCGAAGGCGGGTTTGCCTGCGGCAAGGGCGGGCTTGGCCGGTGCTGCGCCGGCGGCGGCGGCGGCGGGCTCGGCGTTGCGCAGCAGGTGGATGAGGGCGGCGGCGATGTCGGTGGGCGAGTAGCCCCGGTCGAGCAGGCGGTCGATCATGCGGTCCTGCTTCTTGAATTCGGCGGCGTCGAGGGTGCTGCGCAGTTTCTCGAAGAAGACGTTGTCGCGGGCCTCCTCCACCTGGTCCATGGACGGGATACGCTCGCGGCGGATCTTGAGCCGCGCGCTGTTGATCATGAACTGGATCTTGTAGATCTCGCGGCCGCACACGAAGGTGAAGGCGCGGCCCGACTTGCCCGCGCGGCCGGTGCGGCCGATGCGGTGGGTGTAGTCCTCGGCGTCGTTGGGGAGGTCGTAGTTGAAAACAATCTCCAGGTCGTCCACGTCCAGGCCGCGGGCGGCGACATCGGTGGCGATGAGGAACTCGAACTTGCGGTCGCGGAACTTGCCCATCACCCGGTCGCGCTGGACCTGGGCCATGTCGCCATGGAGTCGATCCACCGCGTAGCCGCGGGCGTGGAGCTGCTCGTCGAGCTCGTCGACCATCACCTTGGTCGAGCAGAAGATGATACCGTAGCGGAAATCATGGACGTCGATGAGGCGGGTGAGGGCCTCGACCTTGGAGTGGCGCTCGACCTCGAAGTAGACCTGCTCGACCTGGGGGGCGTTGTGGGCAACGGCTTCGATCTTCACCATCGCCGGGTCCTTGCTGTAGCGCTTGATGAGGGCGCGGATCGGCGGCGGGATGGTGGCGGAGAAGAAGAGCACCTGGCGCTCCTCGGGGGCTGCCTGGATCACGCGCTCGATGTCGTCGCGGAAGCCCATGTCGAGCATGCGGTCGGCCTCGTCGAGGATGAGCAGTTTGAGGCCGTCGAGCTTGAGGGTGCCGCGGTCGATGTGGTCGAGCACACGTCCCGGGGTGCCGATTACGATTTGCACGCCGGCGGCCAGGCCGCGCAGCTGGCGGTCGTAGGACTGCCCGCCGAATACGGGGAGCTCGCGCACGCCGCGCTTGAAAAGGGTAAGCTTGGATACTTCCTCGGCCACCTGTACGGCGAGCTCGCGGGTGGGGCACAGGATGAGCACCTGGGTCTTCTTGCTGGCCGGGTCGGCCATCTGTACTGCCGGGATGGCGAAAGCGCAGGTTTTGCCCGAGCCGGTGGAGGACTGGCCCACGAGATCGCGGCCTGCCAACACGAGAGGTATCACCGCGGTCTGCACAGGTGAGGCCTCCTCGAAACCCATTTTGTCCACAGCCTTGAGCAGTTCGGGGGTGAGCCCGAGTTCGGCGAATTTGCGCTTTTCCATTCACGACTGTGTGTGGGTGTAGGCGCGAGTGCAAGGAATGTGAACCGGGGACGATGAAATTGCCTCGGGCCCCCGGCAAGGCAGCGGCCCCCGCCCCCAGGGTTTGGTCACCCGAACGCGACTTCGCCTGCCGATTGCAGACTGATGCCGCCCCCAGCGCATCTCCGGCTTGCTTGCCAGCGGCGGCGGCCCGTAGCCTCCGCCCCTCCATGACCGAGATTCCCGCCGACAACACCCACGACCTTTTCGCTGTCCGCCTGGCCAAGCTCCAGGAGATGCGCGCCGCCGGCTTCGACCCGTTCCGCGCGAGCGTGAGCCCCACCCATACCTCCGCCGAGGCGCTTGCCGCCTATGTGGACGGGCAGGACTACGCGGTGCCCGTCGCGGTGGCCGGCCGGCTCACCGTCTTTCGCGACGGCGGCAAGAGCTGCTTTGTGAAGATCCTCGACCGCGCCGGCCTCATCCAGCTCTTCGTCAAGAAGGACCAGGTGGGCGAGGCGGTCTACGCGGCCTTCAAGAAACTCGACCTGGGCGACATCATCGGTGCCACCGGCACTCTCTTCCGCACCAAGAGCGGGGAGATCACCGTACGGGTTGATACCTACACCCTGGTATCCAAGGCGCTGCGCCCGCTGCCCGAGAAGTGGCACGGCCTGGCCGACCCCGAGCAGGTCTATCGCCAGCGTTACCTCGACCTGATCGTGAACAAGGATTCGCGCGACCGGCTCATGCTGCGCGCCCGCCTGGTTTCCGCAGTGCGCCGCTTCTTCGAGGGCCGTGGTTTCCTGGAAGTGGAGACGCCGATCCTGCAAAACGTGGCCGGCGGTGCGGCCGCGCGGCCGTTTGTCACCCATCACAACGCCCTGGGTACCGACTTTTTCCTGCGCATCGCCCTGGAGCTCTACCTTAAGCGCCTGCTGGTGGGCGGCTTCGACCGCGTGTTCGAGATCGGCCGCAACTTCCGCAACGAGGGCATCTCGCGTCGCCACAATCCCGAGTTCACCATGCTCGAGATCTACCAGGCCTACAGCGATTTCCGCGGCATGATGCTGCTGGTACGCGACCTCATCCAGACCCTCTGCCGCGAGGTGGTGGGCAAGATGGAGATCACCCACGCCGCCACCGGCCAGGCGATCAACTTCGACGGCGAGTGGCGCGAGGCCCGCTACAAGGACCTCATCATCGCCGAGACCGGCGATGCGCACTGGTTTGATCGCACCAAGGAGGAGAAGATCGCCAAGGCCCGCGAACTCGGCCTGGAGATGCATCCGGGCTGGGAGGACTTCGAGGTGACCAACGAGATCTTCGGCAAGCGTATCGAGCCCAAGCTCATACAGCCCACCTTCGTCACCCACCTGCCCAAGGAGCTCTGCCCGCTGGCCAAGATCACTCTCGACGACCCCACGACCATCGACGTCTTCGAGCTGTGCATTGGCGGCATGGAGGTGGCCCCGGCCTACTCCGAGCAGAACGACCCGCTGGTGCAGCGCGAGATGTTCGAGAAGCAGGTGGGCGAGGACATCCAGAAGATGGACTCCGACTTCCTCACCGCCCTCGAGCACGGCATGCCGCCGGCCGGCGGCATGGGCATCGGCATCGACCGCCTGTGCATCCTGCTCACCGGGGCGGAGAGTATCCGCGATGTGATCCTCTTCCCTCAGTTGCGGCCCGAAGGGGCGAAAGGCTGAAGGACTGAAAGCTGAAGGCTGAAACACCGCGCCGGCACCACTGTTTCAGCCCTTCGGCATTCAGCCTTCAGTCCTTCCTTGCCATGTCTTGGCCCCTATATCTGGCGCTTAAGCAGCTCTTCCCCACCGGGCGGAGACTGCCGTTCTTCACCTTCATCTCGCTGGCCGGCGTGGCCCTGGGCGTCACCGTGCTCATCGTCACGCTCAGCGTGATGGGCGGCTTCGGACAGCAGATCCGCCGCATGATCGTGGATACCGGCGGCGATGTGCAGATCCGCGGCCGCGGCCCGATCTCCAATGCCGCCGAGATCATGGCCCAGGCGCGCAAGATCCCCGGAGTGGTGGGCGCCACTGCGCATGCGGAGGGCGTGGTGATGCTGCTCAGCGGCAACAAGCCCGCGTTCCCGGCTATCCAGGGAGTGGATCTGGCCCATGTCGAGGAGGTGATACCGCTGCAGCACTACCTGCGCTGGGGCAACCTCGACGATATCGACGACGATTCGGTGATTCTCAGCGCGGCGCTGGCGCAGTCGCTGGGCATCGGCGTGGGCGGCAAGGTGGAGCTCTACACCCCGCTCATGCTTGAGAAGATGCGCCGCGACGAGGTGCTGCTGCCGCGCGAGTTCCGCGTGGTGGGCCTGTTCGAGATCGGGCATACGCAGCTCGATAGCAACCTGGTGATCTGCACCCTGCGCACGATGCAGGACCTCTACGGCCTGGGCGCCTCCGTGCACGGGGTGAGCCTGCGCCTGACCCCCGACGCCGATTCCGAGACCGTGGCCGAACTGCTCAACCAGCGACTGCCGCCCGACACTCGCGCGCTCTCCTGGATGGATACCAACCAGGACTTCCTCTTCATTCTCCGGCTCGAGAAGAACATGCTTTTCTTCCTGCTGCTGTTCATCGTGATTGTCGCAGGTTTCTCGGTGGCGAGCTCGCTGCTCATCTCGGTGGTGCGCAAGACCCGCGAGATCGGGCTGCTGGGGGCGCTCGGCGGCGATGCGCGCGGCGTGGCCGCCTGTTTCTGCTACCAGGGGCTGTTTATCGGAATTGTGGGCACAGCGCTGGGCACGATCCTGGGCTTCACCGCCGTCTATTTCCGCAACGACGCCGTTCAGGCCTTCGCCCGCATGACCCAGAGCAAGGCGGCGCTGGAGCGTTTCTACATGTTCACGGAAATCCCGGCGCACATGGCCGCTTCGGACCTGCTGATGATCGTGGTGAGCTCGATAGCCATCGCGCTGTTTGCCGCGGTATTGCCCGCCTGGCGCGCGGCCCGCTTGAAACCCTCCGAGGCCCTCCGCAGCGAGTGAGCGGGAGGGAAAGCTGAAAGCTGAAACGCTGAAGGCTGAACCCGGAAATGCTGAAACGCCGAAGGCTGAATCCTGAATCCTGAAACCGGAACACGAAGCTCGAAAGCCGAATACCGAAACGCCGCCACCCGGATGAATCCTCCTCCCACACCCCACGATCCGCTGGCCGGCGCGCAGCCCTCCGCCCCGCTCGTGCAACCTTCAGTTTCGAGCGTTCAGCCTTCCCCCTCGCCGATCATCTCCTCCACAGGGCTGCGGATGAGCTACCCGAGCGGCGACCGGCGCATCTCCGTGCTCGAAGGGGTCGACTGCACCGTGCACGCCGGCACCAGTCTGAGCATACGCGGGGAGTCCGGTTGCGGGAAAACCACTCTGCTCAACCTGCTCGCCGGATTGGAGACGCCCGACTCCGGCGCGGTTTTTTGGGATGGCACGCCCATCGGAGGACTCGGGCGCAGCGAGCTCGCCCGCCGGCGCGGCACCTTCATCGGGCTGGTCTTCCAGTCCTTCTATCTCATTCCCGAGCTCAATGCCGCCGACAACGTCCTCATGCCCGCGCGTATTCTCGGGAAGATCGGCTCAGCCCAGCGCCAGCGCGCCGCGGAGCTGCTGGCCCGCGTAGGGCTGGCCGACCGGGCCCATCATGTGCCGGCGCATCTTTCCGGCGGCGAGCGCCAGCGCGTAGCCGTGGCGCGGGCACTCATGAACCGCCCCAGAGTGGTGCTTGCCGACGAGCCCACGGGCAATCTCGACGAGGCGACAGGGGAGGGCGTGATGAGTGTATTGTTGGAGGTGTGCGCCGAGCAGCAGGCGAGCCTGGTGGTTGTCACCCACAACGCCGTACATGCCGCGCGCACTGCCGAGGCTGGTTTTCTTTCGCGCCAGCACCTGCGGCGCGACCGCTGAGCGGCACCCAGTTGAGCCGTATCCCCGCTCTGGTGCGGGCGGGTGCGGCCGTTGTTGCCGGTGCCGCCAGGCCGCCAGGCCGGCTGGCGAGAACTGTGCCCCCGGGCTGCGCGCAAACATCGCCAAAGACCGGTTACCGGGGGCCCGCCGCGCGGCGCCTTACGCTGGGCCGGGCCCGCCGCCCGGTGCAGTTTCCCGTGGCTGGGCCGGGTGGCCGGCGCTGCTTGACCACTTTGCCACTGCTGCCGGAGCCCTGCTGCTGGCTCTGGGAAGAGCGGCGCCTGCGGCCCCTATCCCAGCCAATCCCCGCGCAGCCTTCGCCAAAATTCGCGCATTCCCCACGGAAAAAGCGCTTGTTGCCGCCCCACGCATCACATACACCTCGGCGTTCGCGAACTCCTTTCCTCTACTATGATCGTCACGACCGACAAGCTGTTCAAAATCGCCTATGGCAAGTTCGCCATCGGCGCCTACAACATCAACAACGCCGAGCAGACCATGGGCCTCTTCCGGGGCTGCGTGGACTCCAAGGCTCCGTTCATCATCCAGATCTCCAAGGGTGCCCGCAAATACACCGATAAGCGCATGCTCGAGGCGATCATTCGCTCCGCCGAGCAGATCTTCCCGGAGGCTATCTTCGCGGTGCATCTCGATCTCGGCGACGAGGAGACCTGCTACGAGTGCATCAACTCGGGCTTCTTCAGCTCCGTGATGATCGACGCCTCCCACGACCCGTTCGAGAAGAACATCGAGATCACCAAGCGCGTGGTCGATGCCGCCCACAAGAAGGGCATCTCCGTAGAAGCCGAGCTCGGCATGCTCGGTGGCGTTGAGGAAGACATCAAGGTCGAGGACGGCCACGCCACCCTCACCAACCCCGAAGAAGCCTACGAGTTCGTCAAGCGCACCGGTTGCGACTCCCTGGCCTGCGCCATCGGCACCAGCCACGGCGCCTTCAAGTTCAAGGGCAAGCAGTCCCTGCACTTCGACGTGCTCGAGAAGATCAAGGCCCGTCTGCCCAACCTCCCGTTGGTTATGCACGGCAGCTCCAGCGTGCCGAAGGAAGAAGTCGACCGTATCAACGCGGCCGGCGGCCAGATCAAGGATTCCTGCGGCGTTGACATCAACGAGTACTTCCCGGCCGCCAAGCTGGGCGTCACCAAGATCAACATCGACACCGACGGCCGCCTGGTCTGGACCCGCGTCCACCGCGAGTTCTTCAAGAACAAGCCCGCCGAGTTCGATTTCCGCCCGCCGGGCAAGATCTTCATCGACGAATACGCGAAGTTCATTGCCAGCCGCAATGACAAGCTGGGTTCCTCCGGCAAGATCGACGAAGTCCGCGCCTACTTGGCCGCGAACTAAGCCGAGATTTCCCTCTGCGACGCCGCCCCTTCGTGGGCGGCGTCTCTTTTTCCTCCATCCAGAGCAACTGCACCCATTTTCCCATGACCACACTTATCACCAGCGTTAACGCCCGTGAGATCATCGACTCCCGCGGCAACCCGACTGTCGAAGTCGATGTGAAGCTCGCCTGCGGCGCCCTCGGGCGCGCGGCCGTCCCGTCCGGCGCCAGCACCGGCGAACACGAAGCCATCGAACTGCGCGACTCCGACGCACCCGTGAAGTCGCTGCCCAAGGGCATCGACGGCAAGAAGCGCTTCGGCGGCAAAGGCGTTCTCGCCGCCGTCAACAACGTCAAGACCGTCATCGCCCCGGCCCTCATCGGCCTGGATTCCACCGACCAGGTCGGTATCGATCGCCTGATGATCGGTCTCGATGGCACCACCACCAAGGCCAAGCTTGGCGCCAACGCCATCCTCGCCGTCTCGATGGCCATCGCCAAGGCCTCCGCCGCCGCCCTCGACGTGCCGCTCTACAAGTACCTCGGCGGGCCGAATGCCAAGGTTCTCCCCGTTCCGATGATGAACATCATGAACGGCGGCGCGCACTCCGACGCCCCCATCGATTTCCAGGAATTCATGATCATGCCCTTCGGCGCCAAGACCTTCAGCGAAGGCCTGCGCATGGGCTGCGAAGTGTTCCACTCCCTCAAGAAGGTCTTGAAGGAAAAGGGTCTCTCCACCGCCGTGGGTGACGAAGGCGGCTTCGCCCCCAAGCTGGAGTCCGCCGAGGCCGCCCTCGACGCCATCGCCCTGGCCGTGAAGAACGCCGGCTACAAGCTGGGCAAGGACATCTACCTGGCCCTCGACGTCGCCTCCTCCGAGTTCTACCTCAAGGACAAGAAGAGCTAC
Organism: uncultured Verrucomicrobiota bacterium; assembly: GCA_903960515.1. GTDB lineage: Bacteria > Verrucomicrobiota > Verrucomicrobiia > Opitutales > Opitutaceae > CAJCBL01. The sequence goes on along the minus strand of CAJCBL010000253.1, from coordinate 2,209 downwards.
ATCTTCAAGAAGTCCTCGGGCAAGATCCTCACCGGCGACGAGATCGTCGAGTTCTACAAGCAGCTCACCGCCAAGTATCCGATCGTCTCCATCGAAGACGGTTGCGCCGAAGGCGACTGGACCACTTGGAAGAAGCTCACCGACGCCATCGGCGACAAGGTGCAGCTCGTGGGCGACGATCTCTTCGTCACCAACACCGAGTTCCTCAAGAAGGGTATCGAGACCGGCACCGCCAACTCGATCCTCGTCAAGGTCAACCAGATCGGCACCCTCACCGAGACCTTCGACGCCGTGGAGATGGCCAAGGAAGCCAACTACACCGCCGTCATCTCGCACCGTTCCGGTGAGACCGAGGACGCCACCATCGCCGACATCGCCGTGGCCACCAACGCCGGCCAGATCAAGACCGGTTCGCTCTGCCGCACCGACCGTGTGGCGAAGTACAACCAGCTCCTCCGCATCGAGGAAGAGCTTGGCGACAGCGCCATCTACGGCGGCAAGTTCAACAAGTTCTGAAGCTAGGGACGTTTCGTCGACCGCGTCCGCCGTAGCGGGTGCGCGAAGGTGGAAACGTCCGTTTCCCTTCCAGGCCGGGCTCTTCGGAGCCCGGCCTTTTTTGTGCGGGCACCGGCTAAGCCGTGACCATTCATTCGTAGGAGCGTGCTTGCACGCGATTCAGGGCGCAGATCGCGTGCAAGCATGCTCCCGCGGCGGACAAGTTCGTGCACTGCCTGAGCGCAAAGCGGTACGATTGCATGGTCACGGCTAAGGCGTGGTAATGCAGACAAGAGCAGAGTGTCGAGTGACCAGAGCCAAACCTCTAGTGATCCGGCTAGGCGCGGTCGTGCTTCCGAAGTCTTGCACGGTGATCAGGGCCTCGGCGCTCGGCCCAGCGCTCTCGACTGAATAGTCAGGGCTAGGGCGTAATCATTCTTCGTAGGAGCGTGCTTGCACGCGATTCAGAGCGCAGATCGCGTGCAAGCATGCTCTCGCGGCGGACAAGTTCGTGCACTGCCTGAGCGCAAAGCGGTACGATTGCCTTGTCACAGATAGGGCCCAAGGCGCGGACCAGTTGGCCCCACACAACGAAGTCCACGAATTGGCTCCCGGAGGCAAAGCGTTGTGCAGGGAGGGTTGGTTTGCCTATTCGGGCCCTTTTGATCGGTGGTCGCGCCGCGGCTCAACGGCGCTGTACGAAGACCCCGGCTGCCACAAGACCAATGCCGCCTGCGGAGACAGCTACTCCGCAGTGCGCTACCTCGCACGCTATGTGCAGCACACGGCAATTTCCGACAGCCGTATCCTGCACGCCGACGACCAGTCGGTTCGCTTCTCCTACACTGACAGCAGCACCGGCAAACACTGCGAACTCACCCTCACCGCTGCCGAATTCCTGCGCCGCTATCTCCAACATATCCTCCCATCCGGCCGGCACCGCGTGCGCTATTTTGGCTGGATGCACCCCTCCGCCAAGAAGCGCCGCGCCCTGGTGGAGACGCTGCTTGAGGCCGTCATCGTTGTGCGCTCCAAGGCGGATATGCCCCCGGCCCTGGCACCTGCGCTGCCCGCACTGCGAACACTTCACCCTGGTGCGTATAGGCACACTCGCCCGCGCTCCGCCCCGCCGCCCATGACATCAGCAGAACGCATATATGGCGCACCAATGCTGCAAGCCATCGCTCTTAGTGGCGGGACCGACATCATGCTCGCCCACTTTGCAACCGCGCCGAGGGCCACCCTATGCGCAGCCGGCCACTGCCTTGCCCGTGCGCGCCAAAATAGTGAAAACCGCGTGCTTTGCCGGCCGGGAAATCCGTATGGCGGCGCACTTTTGTGGGATATCTGGGCGCACAGCGCAGCCCAAGCGGGAAATCGAAGCCGAAATCCCGCCCCGTGTCGCGGCCGACACTGACCGGCCCGCAAACACAAAGCGCATAGGGTGTTGGCCGAGACGCCGGTCTGCCCAGCCCTAGCGATTAGGACTCCGGTAAGCCCGGGGCTTGTTCAACCAGAGTCGTGTGCCGGCTTCGCGTCGACTCTCGGAGTTCCATCGTCTTGCATTCAGTCTATCAACCAGTTGAGGGAGAGAAGCCATATAAAGCACACCGGATTGATGATCGCACCAATCACGTAGCCTTTCTTCTTCGTAACCACAGCGCTGGCGAGGCAGACGATGGAGAGAATCAGCGTACCCAAGACGAGCCAGTGG
>CAJCBL010000252.1 GCA_903960515.1 uncultured Verrucomicrobiota bacterium | reverse complement strand
TGCGGGATCGGGAAGGCGCATTTCGCGGCGATCCGGCAGGAGCTTCTCGAGCGCAAGTGGCTGGCGCAAGACCCCCAAACCCGCTGGTTCCGGACCTCACTCTCCGAAGAATTCATAATGTAACCAAAAATCTATGGCATACCTAAATAAAGTAGACTTGATCGGCCTGTATCATGACGGGGATAGCATCCCGGAAATCTCTACGAAGTGCTCCATGAGCAGGAGCACGGTCCGGAAATACCTCTTAGCCTGCGGGGTTAAGTTAAGATCGCGAGCGGAAGGGATTCGGATGGCAGCATACAAGATAGGGAATGCCCTACGCGGTAGAAGGCGAGGCCCGAGGTCCGCCGATACGAAAGCGAAACTGTCCGCAATCAAGCTAGGGACCGGGAGCGGATTCACCGTCAGAAGGAAGGGCTACATTCACATGACATCCGGACCGCACAAAGGGAGGGGGCAACATGTCGTGGTAATGGAGGGAATACTAGGAAGGCGAATTTCTAAAGATGAGGTGGTCCACCACATCGACGAAGACACGTACAACAACTCACCGGGAAATCTCCGTCTCATGACGAGGTCAGCCCACACTTCACTGCACAGAAACCAATCCAAGAAAGCTGCCTAAATGGCCTACCTAAATCGCGCATATCTCATCGGTAACCTGACCCGTGATCCCGAGATGTCGGTCACCACCGGCAAGGGAACCACCATCGCCAATTTCTCCATCGCGGTGAATCGCGCCTGGACCAACGAGGCCGGACAGAAGCAGGAGGATGTTACCTTCATCGACTGCGACGCCCTCGGTAAAACCGGCGAGCTCGTGGGCAAGTTCCTCAAGAAAGGCTCCGCCGTCATGGTGGAGGGCCGCCTCAAGCTGGATCAGTGGGAGGACAAGACCACGCAGCAGAAGCGCAGCAAGCTCAAGGTCGTGGTGGATAACGTGCAGTTCCTCGACCGCCGCGAGGCCGGCGCCGCCCCGCAATCCGAATCCGCTCCGCCTGCGCGCCGCCCGGCCTACACAGCGCCCGCCGCCCCGGTCGCAACCGACGATGTCCCATTCTAGGCCATGAGCTACGGATCATGTCACATGTCGGAGGCCGAGAGCATGAGGGCCACCCTCGACTACGCCCATACCCGCATCGAGCGCGCCCTGCGCATCGGTGTGGTGCAGGTGAAGTCCGGCCAACGCCGGCCCACGATCAAAGCCCGCGGCCCGCAGCGGCCCGACGAGCGCAGGAATCGGCCCATTACCGCGGAGGAGCGTGCCGCGATCGTCGCGATGTGGAATACGGGAGCGAAGGTCGGCCCGATCTTCCGGAACTTCCAGCGAGATCGTGGCCAGATAGTCGCCGTGCTCAAGGCGGCCGGCATCAACGCGAGCACCAGGGCGCGAGTGCCCAAGCGCGAAGCGATTATCGTCGATCTACTCTCGGGCAAGAGCGTGCGGGAGATCGCAGCCAAGCGAAAGACCGGGAATGGCTACATCCGGCTCGTGGAGAGTGACCTAATCGCCGAGGGCAAGCTGGCCAACCATCCCCAGGCCAAGCGCACGGAGCACCACAGGAGGAAGATCGAATGATCGAGAAGAAGTAGGAAAGCAGAAGGCCCGCCTTGGTAGGCGGGCCTTCTTTTTGACTCCTTTACGGCTCCTGCGGGTTTCTCCGCAGGAGCCGGGACTTACGTAAGTCCTTCGTTGTAAAGTGGTGGAGCCGAGGGGTCTCGAACCCCTGACCTCCACAATGCCATTGAGAAATGGATACGAAAAACAGGGGCAAATAAGTCGTTGGAACTCAACGTAACACGCTCCCCAGCCGCCTACCTACAAGGCTCAACACTTTTCCTCCGGTGTCCACAAATGGGGATTGACGGGGAGGTTTACTTAGCTCTTTTTGACTCCATGCGAACCCGTCAATCCATGCGAGCGATACACGTCCCCTCACGTGTATCGTCCAAGTGGATGGTTCGCTTTCCCGAAGGCCGCCGCTACTTCGCCGACGAGGAAACCGCCCGCAACGCCATCGACCAGTTCCTGGCCGGCGACGACCCGGTGAGCAAACGCGACATGGATGATCTCCGCATAGCCCGGCGTATGCTGGCAGGCGCAGATCTCCTGGAAGCGGTACGCTACTACATCGACCACGCCGGCACGGCCTCGGACCGGATGATCTCCGAGCTCATAGACGAGTGGGTGAAGGAAGAGACTGCGGAGTGGCGGCCCAAGTACATCGAAACGATCCGCACCATGGTCACCCTGGTGAAGCGCGAGTTCGACGGGAAGGCGCTGAGTTCGCTCAACCGCGACGCCGTGCGCCGGATGGTCCACTCGTCCTCCTCCGCGCATCAGCGCTGGGATACCTTCGTGCGCTTCCGCTCGTTCCTTAACTGGTGCAAGCGTAACCGTCTCCTGCGCGAGCTCGACCTGCCGGCGATCAAGAAGCCGGCGGGCGACGGTGATATTCACTTCACCAAGCTGGTGGATGTGCAGCGCCTGCTGCGCCTGGCGATGGAAACCCACGAGAGCGCGATCGTGCCGGTGGCTATCCAGCTCTTCACCGGTATCCGCACAGCGGAAGTGATGCGGCTCGACTGGTCATCGGTGAACATCTCCGAGCAGATGATCCGGGTGGCCGCATCGGTGGCCAAGACCTCGGCGGTGCGCGTGGTAGACTGGTGGCCGGAGAACCTGCTGCCCTGGCTGATGCTGGCCAAGCGCAGTGGCAGGGTGGCGCCATCTGGATACTTGAAGACCAAGGTGCGCCTCCAGGACGAAGCGCGCCGGATGGGAATCGACGTGCAGCAAAACGACATGCGCCACAACTACGCCACCTACGGCGTGGCGTTCTTCCAGTCGGCCGGGCGCATCGCACTCCAGATGGGCCACCGGAAAGCAGATACGCTATTCACGCACTACCGCGGCTTCGCATCGAAGGCAGAAGCCGAAACCTACTTTGCCCTCACGCCCGAAGGTGTGACCACCGCGACCGAGACATGGTGGAATTTGACCGGGCATCCCGCTTCAATCGGACGATACGCGAAGAAAACAGCCTAACACACAAACACCATGACCAGAAAACCACAGCCCCCGCGCCCCGTAACGACCGTGACCCGCTCGATCTCCTTCGACGAGCAACTCTTCGAGGTGATGGAGATGGACCGCGAGACACGGCCGGCGCGAGATCGCTCGCAGTTCATCCGTGAGTTGCTCGAGGCGCGCTACTTTGGTGAGGCGGCCCGGCCGGTATCAGCCAAGGTGCAGGCCAAGCTCGCAGAGTTGTTCAAAAGCGGGAATTGACAGCTATCAACACTTGTCGCTTTGTGTGTTCCACAAATGAGCGACAAGATCGACGAGGCCGAGGAGATCCGCGGATACCTGACGGACCGGGTGATGCCGCTATGCGGTGAGGTGTTCGATGCCTTCCTGATCGTGGGCATAGACACGGGCGGCAAGCGCCGCCTGTTCTGCCATGTGAAGGACGGAGAGAACGGGAGCCGACTGGCGATGGAAATATCGCCGCTGCTTGCGAGCGGAATATTCTTCGTAGAGGAGAACGGTAACAGTTCTCAACAGGAGGGGCGTGGATGACACCCTGGCGCCACCTCGTTGACAACCCGCCCGGAGCGGTGCGCCTGATGGCCCGCCGAAAACTCCAGACCAAGACCATTCGCGCAATTTCCGACGAGGAGATCGCGATTGCCAGCGGCATCCC
>CAJCBL010000251.1 GCA_903960515.1 uncultured Verrucomicrobiota bacterium | reverse complement strand
GTCTAGCCTCACTTGGTGCAAGCCGGCAAAAGGTGAAAGTGGCGCATCTCGCTCGAACCCCGCCGATTCCAGCGGCCCCAGCCCGCCAGAACGAAACTTCGACAAGGCATTGACAACGTACACAAATACTAGACACTTCGTCGCACTTCCTTGGCCGTTTGTTTCTCCGCCAACGCTCACCCGAGACCCAATCACGTCATGAAACCCATCGCCTCCCTCGCCCTGGCTTTGCTTTTCGCCGGAGCCGTTGAGGCCGCTCCGGCCCAGGCCGGCGCCGCCTCAGCCACCCGGGGGAGGCCGGCACGCTCGTACGGCCGCATGCGCCCCAGCTTGGTCGCCGCGGGCAGGGTTAGCGTGGGCGTGGCCTGCGTGGCGGGCTCCGCTGCGGGGGCCAGCAACGGCGTAATCCACGCGATCGATACTGTCCTCCTCCCCGAATAGCTCCGCTTCCCAAACCCGGACCGCAGGGCGCAGGCCCTCCGCCGCAGCATAGCCGCCGAAGTCTGCGGCTCTTTGCCCCGCCAGCCAGCACCACCGATGACCACACACACCTTACGCTTCGACCAGTTTCTGCCCGCCAGGCTTTCGGTGGTGTTTCCCTTCTTTGCGGACGCCGCCAACCTGGAGCGAATCACACCGCCGTGGGTACGTTTCAGCATTCTCACCCCCGGGCCCATCGCCATGCGGGCCGGAGCGCTCATCGACTACCGCATCCGTGTACGAGGCCTGCCCCTGCGCTGGCGCACCGAGATTGCCGAGTGGGAGCCGCCGTTGAGATTCGTCGACGTCCAAGTCCGCAGCCCCTATCGGCTCTGGCAGCACACCCACAGCTTCGCTGAGATCGGTGGGGGCACCCTTTGCCGCGACGAGATCTTCTATGCAGTGTGGGGCGGGCGGTTGATCAACCGGCTCTTCGTCCAGCCCGACGTCGAGCGGATCTTCGCGCATCGCCGGCAGGTGCTGGCCCGACTCTTCCCCCTTCCGAAGGGCGCGAGCGAGCGCGGGCCGGCCGCAGTCCATTCCCCAAGCACATGAAAGCCTCCCTCCGCAGTTCAAGCACGCGCCTGGGGCTTTGCTGCCAGTTCAGCGCGCAACCCATCAAGTTCCGCACCACCACGGCCACCGCACTCTCCCGCCAGCCGCGCCGCCAACAGTTGGAGCGCTTGGCCGAGTTGGCCGCCGCCAACGCGCAGTCGCTGTTGGCCGCGCTGGAGTTCTGCGCCGGGCACGGCATCGGATCTTTCCGGATCTGCAGCCCTATCCTTCCCGTGAAGACCCACCCGGTGGTTGGCTACAGGATAGAGGAGCTGCCGGGGGCCGGCGCGCTGGTGGAGCAGTTCCGCCGCTGCGGCGACTACGCCCGCGCACACGGGATACGCACGGGGTTCCACCCCGACCAGTTCGTGGTGCTCAACTCGCCCGATACCGGCATTGTGCAGCGCACGGTTGCCGACCTCGAATCCCAGGCGGAAATCGCGGAGTGGGTAAACGCGGACACCATCAACATCCACGGCGGTGGCGGCTACGGCGCCAAGGCGGCGGCGCTGGAGCGCTTCCGGCGCAGCCTCGCCCTGCTCTCGCCCCG
>CAJCBL010000250.1 GCA_903960515.1 uncultured Verrucomicrobiota bacterium | reverse complement strand
GGCTGCGCCATTCAGCTACGCGGAAGCACTGAACCGGAGGTCTCCGAGCGTTCCGCAATCCGCATTTACCAATCCGCAATATAGCAGCGGGCTGAACGGCTTCGCCGTCCAGTTACGAAAGAAAAGGCTGAATGCTGAACGGCCGAAGGACTGAATGGCTGCGCCATTCAGCTACGTCGGAAGGATTCAACCGAAACTTTCTGCCCAATCCGCATTCCGCATTCCTAAATCCGCAATATTGCGGCGGCCTGAAGGCGGAAGGCTGAATTGCTGCAATACATCAGGGAGGCCACTTGGTAAGTGGCGCTCGGGCCACGCCTTTCCCTTTCGCTCTGAGCATTCCGCATTCTGGCATTCCGCCTTCTGCCAATTCGCCTCCCTCAATATCGATGGGCCGGTCGGCGTCCCTCGGCTATTCCCAGCCGATCGGGCGGCCGCGGTTCTGCTCTTCGAGCCAGTGCTGGAGCGGGGCGAAGTACTCGAGCATCGCGCGAGTGGAGAGCTCCTCGCCGGTGGCTTCGCGCAGCACCGTGCGCCAATCTTGCGTGGCTCCCTTCTCCATGATCGTGCGCAGGAAGTCACCGACTTCGGTGCGTCCGGCGTAGTTGCACGACTGCGGCGGCTGGTGGAGGATGGTTTTGGCTATATGCTCGTGGAGCTGGAAACGGATTACCGTGGCGATCGCGTAGTTTGCGTAATAACAGGGCACGGAGTTGATGTGGGTCTTGGTGGCGGCGTCGCACCACTGCTCGCTGCGGGGCTCGGGGGGCTCGATACCCTGGAAGTCGCGCACATATTGCCACCAGCGGGCGTTCCATTGGTCGGGAGGCAGGTTGCGCGCGTATAGGTCGGCCTCCCAGTGGGTCATCGTGCCGGAGGCGAAGAACATAAAGGGCACGGTGGGGTTGAGGGCGTCGTCGAGCAGGAAGGCGATGGGATCGGGGGCGGCGCCGGCGGGCATGAGGCCTAGCGAGCGCAGGTAGGGGGCCTGCCGTGCGGCGTAGGCGCAGAGTTCGGCTATGCCTTCGTGGAGACCGGCGACCGGGCTGTCGCGCAGCAGTGGGGGCAAGCCGGGGCGCGAGTAGGCGAGCATATAGTAGGCGTGAGCGAACTCGTGGTGGGTGGTGCCAAACCAGCCGGTGTTGGCCTCTATATTGAGCAGGCTGCGCACATCGCCCTCGAAATCGACGTCGTAGCAGAAGGCGTGGTCGCTTTTGTGGGTGGGGGCGTCGGCGGGGCGCGGGTATAGGTCGGATTTTTGCCAGAAGCTGGAGGGCAGGGGGGCGAAGCCGAGGCCTACGAAGAATTGCTCGGCGGTTTTGGCGACCCACTCGCGGGGGTGCTGGGCGAACTGTGCGTCGAGGTTGGCGGCGGCGACCAGGGCCGGCCATTCCTGGCCCCAGCGGTTGGCGAGCCAGTGGGCGGGGATGCGCTTGGGCACGGGCTGGCCGTAGCGCTTGGCCAGTTCGTACTTCGCCCAGGTGTGGAGCTGCAGGTAAAGGGGGCGCAGCACGCGCAGAAACTCGTCGTTGAGGCGGAGCATCGCGTCGGCGTCGAGCCCGTAGGTGGCGAACTGGAGGGTGAAGTAGTCGGGGTAACCGAGTTCCTGTGCCACGCCGTTGCGCAGCTTGCGCAGACCGAGCAGGCCGGGCTTGAGCGCTGGGCCGGACTGTTTGGATGCTTCCCAGAGGGCGCGGCGCTCGACCAGATCGGTGCTGGATAGGAGGCGCTCGTCGAGTTGGTTGGTGGTGAGTGGCTGCTCGCCCAAGTGGAAGGTGAAGCTGTTGAGGGCGGAGTCCTGGGCGGTCTCGGCGGCGATGCGGGCGCGGGCGAGGCCGGGGTTGGTCATCGGCGCCTCGGCTGCGTTGAGCAGCACACGCTGGAGTTGGATTACGGTTACGGGGTTGAGCTCGGCGCGGCGCTCCAGCAGGGCGCGTGCCTGGGCGATGATGGTGGCGTGGCCGGTGAACGCGGCGAAGGAGCGGCTGGCAGCCTCGGCGGCGGCATCGTGTGCGGGAGTGACGTCGACCGCGGCATCCCAGCCGGCTGCTTCACGCACGGCGATCAACGACTGGTAGCCCGCGTTGAAGAGGGTGAGGAAGAGATCGGCCCGCTCCTGAAGGGGGGAGGGCGGGGGCAGCGGCGTAGGGGCGTGCTGGGGCGAGGGGTCGGCCGGAAGCGTAGGCGGGGGCGCGGGGTCGGCCGGAGTCGCGGAGTGGCTCGGCAGGGCGGCGACGAGACAAAGCGCGAGGAGAAGGTGGCGGCGCATCGCGGCAGAGTAGGCGAGCGTGGGCTCATGTGCCAAGGGCGGAGGCAGGAGGGGGGCGGGCGGAATGGGGAATGCGGAGTGCGGAGTTCGGAATGCGGAATGCGGAGTGCGGAATGAGGAGGGCGGAATGCGGAATGCGGAATGCGGAGGGCGGAATGGGGAGACCGGAAAGCCGAAGGCGGAAGCTCAAGCTGGAACCCCGGATACCGGCATGCGGAGTGCGGAGTGAGGAGTGCGAAATTCGGAGTGCGGAGTGCGGAATGCGGAGACCGGATGCCGGAGACCGGATGCCGGAGACCGGAAACTTGGAGACCGGAGAGCGGAGCGCAGATCGCGTGCAAGCACGCTCCTACGGCAGACAAGTTCGTGCACTGCCTGAGCGCAATACTGCACGATTGCATGGTTACGGCTTAGCTTTGTGGACTCTGCGTCCAACTGCTCTGTTTGGATTCAATGGTGAGTGGGCGCTGCCGGCGCGGGGGCCGGCGGGGCGGCATGGGGCTCGGCGGTGGCGTGGGCGGCGGGCTCGGAGCCTGGGGGCGCGGGCTCGTCTGGCGCTGCTTCGCTGAAGGTCACTTCGCCGGTCTCGATATCGTAGAGGGCCCCGACCACGCGGGCCTGGCGGTGGGCGATGGCGCCGGCCAGTTCGGGGCTGAGCCGCAGGATGTCGGCTATCGCCTGTTCGATGTTGGCCTGGATGGCGGCGGCGATAAGCGGCGCGCCGCTCGCCCCCGGGTTTTCGTTACGAGCGCGGGTTGCGGCGGGCACGATGGGCTTGACCAGTTGCGCGAGGTTGGGGCCCACCTTGGCCCCCTCCACCACGGCGGTCACAGCACCGCACTTGGTGTGGCCGAGCACCACGATGAGGCGCGCCCCGAGGTGGCCCACCCCATACTCGGCTGTGGCAACCTCGTCGGTCTGGGCAACATTGCCGGCCACGCGTATCACGAAGAGGCAGCCTATGCCCTGGTCGAAGAGGAGCTCGGGAGGCACCCGGGAGTCGGCACAGGTGAGGATTACGGCGAAGGGTTTCTGGCCGTTGGTCGCCGTGTCGTGGCGACGCTGGGCGTCCTGCTGGAAATGGACCGCAGTGCCGGAGACGAAGCGGCGGTTGCCGCCCTTGAGCAGGATGAGGGCATCGGAGGGTGGGATACCGGCTGAGGCCTCGTGGGAGGCGATGGCGGGCGTGAGGCCTGAGGCGGAGAGCAGGCCGGCGAGCAAGAGGCGGCTGAGTACAGGCGGCATGGCTGACTCTTCGGCTCGGCCGGGGAATTCTTGATCGGCGCCGCGCGGGTAACCGGCCTTTGGGCAGCGGGCGGGTGGGTGCCCAATCCCAGTTCGCGTTCAGGATGGGGACCTATCGCGTGCAGGCACGCTGCTGCACGGACTCGGCTGTTGGTCTCATCTCGAAGGAGCCTTAGCGATACCCGAGCCGTTCGAGGGCACTATCGCTCTGATCTGTTCTCCAGCCGTGGGGTAGCGGCGTAGCCCGCGTATAATTCGCAGCGAAGAACGCTGGCACGACGCGCCGATCACGTCCAAACGGTACGGACACTAGGTCCGACCCTACAATCGGCAGACGGTGCGGACGCAAGATGCTACAATCGGACTGGCTGGTTACGGCTTAGCCGATCTGCTGCTGGTCGTAGAGACCCCGGTACAACGGGTTGATCTTGTAGACTTCGGCGTGCGGGCCTTGCGCGATGATGCGGCCGCGGTCGAAGACGAGGATCATGCTCGCGTCGCGCAGGGTGCTGAAACGGTGCGCGATGATGAGCACGGTCTTGCCGATCACCAGTTTCTGGAGGGCCTTCTGGATCGCAGCCTCGCTCTCGCTGTCGAGGGCGGAGGTGGCCTCGTCGAGGATGAGGATGGGGGCGTTGCGCAGGAAGGCGCGGGCGAGGGCGATGCGCTGGCGTTGCCCGCCGGAGAGCGAGGTGCCGCGTTCGCCCACCATTGTGTCGTAGCCTTGTGGGAACGAGGCGATGAAGGCGTGGGCGGAGGCGTCGCGGGCGGCCTGTTCGACCTCGGCGCGGGTGGCGCCGGCACGGCCCAGGAGCAGGTTGTTGTAGATCGTATCGTTGAAAAGGAACGAGTCCTGGCTGACTACGGCGATGTTGCCCCGCAGCTCGCCGAGGCGCAGATCGCGGACATCGATCCCGTCTACGAGTACGGCGCCCGCTGTGGCGTCGTAGAACCGGGGCACGAGGTTGGCGAAGGTGGATTTGCCGGCGCCGCTGGGGCCCACCAGCGCGCAGACGCTGCCCGCCGGGATATGCGCCGAGACCTCGCGCAGCACGACCTCCTCCGCGCCGGCACCGCCGTAGGTGAAGGAGACCGTGCGAAACTCGATCTCGCCACGGGCGCGCACCAGAGTTTTGGGCTGGGCGGGATCGGCGATGGGCTCGGGCTCGAGCAGCACGTGATCGAGGCGGTCGAGCGCGGCAGAGCCCCGGGTGAGCTCGGTCTGAAGTTTGCCCATCTTGCGCATGGCATCGTAGCAGAAATACAGCGCGGGCAGGATGGAGATCACGCTGCTCCAGGGTGTGTGCGCCCGGTAGGCCACGAAGAGGGCGCCGGCGATGCCGAAGCCGGTGATGAATTCGATCAGCGGCGACAGGGCGAAGGCGTACTTGTTCATCTTCATCTGCAGCTTGAAGAAGCGCTGCACCCCGGCGGCGAAGCGCGCCTTCTCCCGCTCCTCCAGCCCGAAGGCGCGCACCTCACGGGCGGCCGAGAGGTTTTCTCGCAGCAGTTCGGATACATCGCCGTTGGCGGCGTAGGCATGCTGGGCGCGGCGGAAGAGGTTCTTGCCGATGAACCGGATGGGCAGCACGCATACGGGTACCACGCCCAGTCCCAGCAGGAACATCCCGGCGCCGGGCTCGGTGGCCGCCACGTAGGCGATGTAGCCGATCGAGCCCAGAAAGGTGACCGGCAATACGACCAGGTCGTTGGCGGAGCCGGTGAGGGTGAGCTGGGCCTGCTGGGCATCGGATACGGCGCGGGAGAGCAGTTCGCCGCTGCGCGATTTCTGGAAGTAGCCGAGCGGCAGCCGCTGGAACTTGGCGAAGAGATCGGTGCGCAACCCCTCCAGCACGATGGTGCCGCAGAAGGCGACCAGGTAGCTGTTGAGAAACTGCGCCAGGCAGCGAACGCCGAATACCGCCGGGATCACCGAGAGCAGGGCGATGAGCGAGGACGTGTCGAGCCGGGCCGCGCCGGTGGCCTCGAAGAAGGGCTGGAATATCCACTTCACCATCGCCGGGATGCCCGCGCCGCTGGCGATGCCGCAGATGGCTCCGAGGATGATTGCGGCGATCAATTTCCCGCGCACCGGGCGCAGGTAGCGAAAGTAGGGACGGAAGCGGGCGAGCATGGGGAGTTAGTCGGCCGAGGCTCTCACATCCAGGGCGTCGCGCAAGCCGTCGCCCAGAAAATTCAGAGCCAGCAGCGTGAGCGAGAACACCGCACCGGGGCAGAGCAGCAGCCAGGCGTGGCTCTCCATCTCAAGTTGGCCGTCGTAGATCAGCGTGCCCAGCGAGCTCATCGGCGCCTTCACCCCCAGCCCCAGGAAGCTCAGGAACGCCTCCAGCAACATCACACCGGGTATGGTCAAGGTGGTGTAGACGATCACCGGGCCGAGCAGGTTGGGCAGCAGGTGGCGGAAGACGATGCGCCCGTGGCCCAGGCCGAGCACCCGCGCCGCCTCCACAAACTCCATGCGCTTGAGGGTGAGCACCTGGCCGCGCACGATGCGCGCCATCGTAAGCCACTCCACCGCGCCGATGGCCACGAAGAGCATGAGGATGTTCCAGGTGGGGCCGAGGTTGTGGCTTTTGGCGAAGGCGTCGCTCACGACCATGAGCAGGATCACGAATACCGTGAAGGGCAGGGCGTAGATGATGTCGACGATGCGCATCATCGCCGTATCGAGCTTGCCGCCCACATAGCCGGCCACCGCGCCCCAGGTCACCCCGATGGTGAGCGAGACCACCGTGGCCGCCAGCCCGACGGCCAGTGAGATGCGGCAGCCAAAGAGCAGCCGGGCGAGAATGTCGCGGCCCAGCCGGTCGGTGCCCAGCCAATGGGCCGGGCCGGGGGAGGCGTAGCGCATATCCAAATCCTGGGCGGAGTAGGAGAGCCCGAGCAGGCCGGGCAGTAGCGTGCAGGATACCAGCAGCAGGGTTAGGAACACGGCCGCCAGCACCGCCAGCCGGTTGCGGCGCAGTCGACGCCATGCGTCGCGGCCCAGCGAGGAGCCGCGCTCAAGCTCCGCCGGCACGGTGGGCGGGGGCGGGAGCTTGTCGGAGGATGGCGAGGGGCGGAGCATGGAAAATGCGGAGTTCGGAATGCGGAGTGGGAAAAGCGGAAGGCGGAGTGCGGAGTGCGGAAGACGGAGTGCGGAGTGGGAAAAGCGGAGTGCGGAGTGCGGAAGGAGGAATGACAGACGGCGAAGGCTGTTTAGTTGCGGCTATTCCGTAGTAGGAGCGTGCTTGCACGCGATTTGCGCGCGGAATCGCGTGCAAGCACGACCCTGCCACAACGGGCACCGGAGCAGTCTTGGGCGTAGGGGGAAATCCATCGTGATTGCATGATCTCGGCTCAGTTGTCGAAACGCAGCCGCGGGTTGAGCCACACCTGCACCACATCGACGGCGAGGTTGAAGCCCACGATCGCCCCGGCGTAGAGCACCACCGTGCCCACCACCATGGTGTAGTCGCGGTTGAAGGCCGCGTTGACGAACTCCCGGCCCAGTCCGGGGATTTGGAATATGCGCTCGATCACGAAGGATCCTGTGAGGATGCCCGCCGCCGCCGGCCCGAGAAAGGCCACCAGCGGCAGCAACCCGCCGCGCAACGCGTGCCGCAGTACCACTCGCAGCTCCGAGGCGCCCTTGGCCCGCGCGGTGCGGATGAAATCCTGCGAGAGCATATCCAGCATCCCACCGCGGGTGAGGCGGGCCACATAGGCGGCGTAGGCCAGACCCAGCGCGAGGGCGGGCAGCACCCGGTCGCGCGGCTCCTCCCAGCCGGAGGCGTTGAACTGCTGCAGGTAGATAGCCCCGCCCAGCACCAGCAGGGGCGCGAGCACGAAGGTGGGCACGCATAGCCCCAGCAACGATACGCCGCTGCCGACGTAATCCAGCCAGGTGTTGCGTCCCACAGCGGCGAGCACGCCTAGGGGCACTCCCACGGCCAGCGCGACCAGCAGAGCCCAGCCGCCCAACTCCAGCGAGTAGGGCAGCGCGCCGGCGATCACCTCGTTTACGGAGCGGTTGGCGTATTTGAGAGACGGACCGAAATCGATGCCGAAGGCCGCGTTGAGGTCGAAGTCGAAGCGGCCGTCGCCATCGGCATCGGCGAAGAGCCGCTGGGGCATGAGGCGTTTGGGGCAGAGGCCGCCGAGGTAGTCGAGGTACTGGCGGCCCAGCGGGCGATCCAGGCCGTAGTGGGCCTCGAGGTTGTGCTGCACCTCCGGCGGTAGGGATTTTTCGGAGAGGAAAGGCCCGCCCGGCACATACCGGATCATGAAAAAGGCCGCCGTGACGATGATGAGCATCACGGGAATGGTTTCGAGGAGGCGGCGGAGGATGAAGCGGAGCATGCCGGCGGTGGGGGCGATTAAGTTGGCCGGGAGCGGAAAAACCAAGGACGGAGTGGTGGCGGCGGCCTAAGGAAGAACGAAGAAGGCAGAAGGGCTGAAGTAGGAAGGCGGACGTGGAAGGCAGAAGGCGGAAGGCTGAAGGCGGGAAGGCGGCAGGCGGAAGGGCTGCGGGATCCGTTGAAGTCGAAGAGCGCAGGCGGAGACCGGAAAGCTACCCACTATTCGCTAGCCACTACCCGCTACTCACTACTCGCTCCCCACTACTCACTACTCGCCAGCCACTACCCGCTACCCAGTACCCGCTACCCACTACTTCTGTTTGAGCTCTTCGTTCACACTTCTGCACTCTGGCTTAGCGAAGCGCAGCGCCGGCCCGCTTTGCTCTCGCATCCGGGCGGTGGGAACGGTTCGATTCCCCTACAACGACTGCGGATGACAAGAACTTGGCGAAAACGTCTGCGCTTTCTGGGGTTGCTCGGGCTGCCGCTTGCGGCGCTCGGAGCTGCGGCTGTGGCTGGCTGGCTGCCTCCGGTCAACCGTTGGGTTGAGCAGCGCCTGCTGGCCGAGTTGCGCATCATGGGTGTGGAGACCGATGCGACCCACCTGCGCGAGCTTTCCTGGAGACGCGCAGTGGCCGGGCCGGCCGAGTTGCATTTGCCCGGCCTCACCGTGCATGTGGAGGAGGCGCGTGCGGAGCTGGGCTGGGCGGTGTTGACCGGCCACGCCTCGCCGCAGGTGGTTTTGCGCGGGCTGTCGCTGGAGGTGAATTTGGACCGCCTGGAGGAACTGCGCCGCGCGCTGCAGCCGCAGGGCGGCGGGTTCCCCTACGGCCGCTTGGCTGTCGAGGAGTCGAGCTTGGTGCTGCGCAAGGGCGCGCGGCGGCTGGAGTTGCCGTTTTCTGGATTCATCGATTCCCGGGTGGAGAAGCTGCAGGCCTCGCTGGTGGTGGCCGCGCCGGCGCTCTCGGGCCGGCTCAACTTGCGCGCCGAACTCGGTGAGGATTTGGTGGACCTCGAGCTGCTCGAGGCCCGCATCGTGGCGACGCCGTGGCGCGAGTTGCTCGCCGAGCTCGCCCCGCCCGAGCTGCTTGCGCTGGATACCGCCCCAGATGGGGCGATCCGGATTTCGGGCACCGCGGTGGTTGCTGCCGGCGGGTTGAAGTCGGCGAAGGTGGAGGCGGACTTGCCGGCGTTGGTATGGAAACTTCCAGGGCAGCAGGCCGATCTGGCCGCCGTGAACCTGCAGTTCGTCGCCGGGCCGCCGGGACGTTGGAGGATGGAGGCGCGCACCGCGGCGGTCGCTTGGCAGCAGGGTGCGCAGGCCGCCGGGTTTACCGATTTGAATTTCACGGTGGAGCCGGGCCGGGCGCAGTTGCGCTTGGGTGGTGGCCGAGTGGTGGCGGCTGGTGCGGAGTTGCTTGTGCGGGGGAGCGCTCAGGCGCGCTGGAGCGAGGCCATCAGCGAGGCGACCGCAGAGGCGAGCCTGACCCTTGAAGGGGCTGGCGGCTCGGGCGCGGGCCTGGCGGCGCCCTGCGAATTGGCCGTGCGCTGGAACGGCTCGGAACTGGCGCTGGCCACTCCCTCGCTGGCTCTGCTGTTGCCGCGTGCGGTGCAGGTGCAGGCGGTGGAGACCACGGTGAGCGGGCTGCGCACGGAGCATCCTGTGCTGACGGGCCGGGCACTGGTGGCCATCGAGCCGCTGGGTGCGCTGACAGCCTCCGGTTTGTCGATGCAGCCGGCGCTGGTGGCGGCGCAGATCTCGCTCACCGCCGGGCTGGCCCGGGGCGAGGAGGGCGTGCGGCTGGAGTGGGCGGTGCCGCAACAGCGGCGACTCTTTGCCTGGGAGGGCGGCACAGCTGAGGCGGCCATCGGCGGCGAGGGTGTTTTGAATTTGGATCGCAACCATTTCTCCGGGCGCGCCGCCATCGAGTTGCGTGGACTTTCGGCTACAGGGGCGGACTGGTACACGGCCGCGCAGTCGGCTACGTTCACCCTGCGCTGGCCCCGGCTCTGGCTGGATTCGTTGCGCGCTTGGGGCGGGCTGCCCGTGGCTCGTCTGGCCCGGGAGTTGGCCTGGGCCGGCGACTACGACGTCAAGATCTGCGGAGGGCAGGGACGCGCCGGCCCCGGGGAGCGCTTGAATGGGGCGGAGTTGCGCGTGGATGGGGTGGAGTTGCGCGTGGCTTCGCGCGGTGCCGAACTTTTCGAGGACGGCGGTGCCGATCTGGGGGTGAGCGTGGCGGAGGTTTCCTGCGGCCCGCTGCGGCTGCACGAGGCCAAGGTGCAGGCCACCTTCGGGCTGGACGGCGGGACGGTGCACGGCGGTATCGCATTTCCCGATCCGGCGCTGCAGCCCTCCTTCGCTCAGACGTTGCACTGGAGCGACGGGCTTGGGGCGGAAGGCGCCTTCGGTTTCGAACCGGCGGTGTTGAGCGGCGACGAGCCGTGGTCGCAGTGGTTGCCGGCGCTGGAGGGTTGCCGGCTTTCCGGTGGCATCGGATTGCGGGGACGTTCCAGCTATGCGCATGGGGCGTGGTCGGCCGGCGCCGATGTGCTGCTGAGGGACTTCGCCGCGGCCTGGCCTGCCAAGACAATCACTTTGGAGAAGATCAACGGCACGCTGGCGCTTACCGATCTGCTCGGGCTGCGTTCGGCGCCGGCGCAGCACTTGACCATGGGCCGGGCCGACCTGGCCGGCGTGGAACTGAAGAATACCGCGATGGAGTTCTCGCTCGCCGGGGCGGGGCGAGTGCAGGTGGCCAAGCTGGAGAGCGAGGGTTTTGGCGGCAGGCTGGTGGCGGACCCCTTCGAGACAGACGCTCGCCAGCCCGAGTTTAGCACCCAACTACATGTGGCCCGGGCCGGGCTGCGGCAGTTGCTGCGACTGTTCGACAACGTACCGGCGGAGGCCGACGGCCCGGTGGACGGCGCGTTGCCGCTGACGTGGAAAAATGGACAACTGCATTTTGGCACAGGCTACTTCGGGCTCTCGAATGGGGAGCTTGGGAAGGTGGAGTTCACCCGCGACCTGCACCTGCTCACCTCGGGGCGTTCGCCCTACAGTATCGGGTATTCGGCGCTGCTGGAGGTGGAGAAATCGATCCAGAAACTGCACTTCAACCGCCTGCGCATCGATATCTACCCCACGGATATGCCCGGGCAGTCGCTGCGGCTGCGGTTGGTGGGCACCCCGGTGGGTGGCCAGATCGCCACGCCGGTGAACCTCGATGTGAACGTGAATGCGCCCTTGGAGCATTTTCTCAACTGGGGCCGCTCTCTCGGGGTGTCGGCCGGTTCGCCGCGCTGAGCCGTGACCATTCAGCCTCCACCGCAAAACGGGTTTTGCCCCGGGCGGGAAGAAACAGTGGCTGTTTCCTAGGAGTGAAAGCCGAGCTGCGAGGGCCTGACCACCGAGCACGACCTCGTACGCACGCCTGCTCCTGGGATGATCACTGGTGGTTTGGCTCTCGTCACTGGACACAAGGCGCTGGTCTGCATTATCACGGCTGAGTTTGTGCCCAAACAACCGTTGCTTCGCTCCGGCCCAACTTCCAACCTGCCCACCATGAAAATCCGCATGTACGCGGCGCTCTTCGCGCTCGCCGCCGCCGGCCTCACCGGCTGCGTGTACACCACTGTCGAGGTAAAACCGATTCACATCACCGTCGATGTGAATGTCCGAGTCGAGAAGGCGCTGGATGATTTCTTCGGCGACATCGACAGCAAGTCCACCACCCTCCAAGCTCAGCCGACTCCCCAGAAATGAAGACCTACTTGATGCGTTCACTGGCGATCATCGCCGTACTTGGTTTCGCGGCACCGATGGCCTTGGCCCAGGATGCCGGCTTGAAACAGCGGCTCGAACAGCGACTGCCCTCCATCGACGGACTGCGCCAGCGGCAGATCGTAGGCGAGAACAGCCGCGGTTTCCTGGAGGTGCGCGGCAAGGCCACTCCCGAGGAGATCCAAATTGTGGAGGCCGAGAATCGCGACCGCACCGAGGTCTATACGGCCATCGCCAAGCGCAGCGAGACCACTGCGGATACCGTGGGTCGCGCCCGGGCCAAGCAGATCGCCGCGGCCAGTGCGCGCGGGGTGCTCCTGCAGGACGAGAAGGGCCGCTGGGCGCCCAAGCCGTAGGGCAGGGCAGTGCCTTCGTCGACCGCGCCCCCTGGGCGAGGCGCCCCTTTTCTGGCGCTAGCGCAGCGGCCTGGCTGCAGGGTGGCTCGTAGCTGGATGGCGGAGCCATTCAGCTATACCGCGTTGAGCCCTTCCCCCGTAGCGAAGCGCGGGAGCGCTTTGTCCGCGTAGTTACATGGCGGAGCCCTTGAGTTGGCTGAGCCGTGGCAATGCAATTGTACCGCATGCGCTCTGGCAGTGCTCGAGCTCCGGTATCCGCCGGAGCGTGCTCGCACGCGATCTGCGCTCGGATGTCCGGTGTAGGGGCGTGCTTGCACGCGATCTGCGCTCGGATGTCCGGTGTAGGAGCGTGCTTGCACGCGATCTGCGCTCTGAATCGCGTGCAAACACGCTCCTACGACTAAATGTTTGCGGCTGAGAGCCGCACCTCGCTCCGATGAGCGGTGCGGTTGTCCTGCCGGGCCTCGTCGAGCTACGTCAGGGAGAAGGCTGAACGCCGAATACGGAAAGGCTGAAGGCGGCAGTTTCCCGTAGCCCATCATTCCGATTGTAGGACCGGACCATGTGTCCGCACCGCTTCCGTGGGCGGGCTGCGGCGGCCCTAACGAAATACAATGAGCAGAGAGGGCGGAGTGCGTGAACCGGAAATCGGAACCCGGACCCCCACCGCAGGCGGACACCGGAAGGATGCCACGCCCTGCCTGCCGTGCGGTTTCACACGCAGACAGGCTACTCGCCCCGTTTTACTTCACTTCGGCAGTCTGCGTCGAGCGGGGCACGGTCCACGTCGAGACGGTGCGGACTCGGGGCCTCGCTGTGCTTGGACCCATTGATAACCGCAAAACGGCGACGCACATACTCGGCGTTCATCACTCTGGCGATGATCTGCAGCTCCCAAATCAGCGCTGAAGAGTCCTATGTATTTAGCTACACTAAACGGGGAATCCAGGAAGGCTTGGCCCCCCTCGCTTTATGGCGCACGGATGGCGCTTGGCCAGTGGGTCTCCGAAATCTTTGGCTTCACAACAATCGCGCCTGCAATGACTTGGGTCGTCTGGTGGCGGTGGGCTTCCAGAAATGTGTTGACCTGCTTCGCGGGAATGTGAATGGCGTCGGCCAAAGAACAGGGTCAAGCGTGATAGCGGTATAGCGGCGTAGCGAGCCCCGGTACGTTATTGGAGATCAGCAGCTTGCGGGGGGGGGGGGGGGGG
>CAJCBL010000249.1 GCA_903960515.1 uncultured Verrucomicrobiota bacterium | reverse complement strand
GTAAATTGCAGCGACAACGCGCCCGATGCGAGGACTCAATCGGTTTCGGTTCCTCGGAAAACGGTTTTAGGCCAATAACCGTGAAAATATGGGTCGCACCGACGGCAGGGCTGATTTCTCAGTCCGACAGGCTCCTAGGTACACCAAGACGGGGTACTACATTCATACTCGTGACGAGATCCAGGGTTGTATGCGGGAAGATAGCCGCCCGCGGGGCTTGGAGGGGTGCAGGGATGCTACAGTATTATGCCGGTGTCGTCATGTCATAGATGCATATTTACAGGGCCCGGACGCGTCATAGAAGCTTATGACACGGACGGGGGCTTCACGGAAGCAAGTGGGGTGCGCGCGCGCGATACCCATGCAGTGCGAGGACCACGCCCACCCGGGCTCCTCCGAAGGTGGTACAGAGGCGCGCGCTGCGCCTAGCTAACGCAGAGCGATGATGAACGCAGTACTCGGCGAGAAGTAGTGGGTAAGTGAGTAGCCTGTCTGCATGCGGGCACGCACAGGCAGGTGGGTAGCAAGAATGCTTCCGGTCTCCGCCTTCCGGTGTCGGGGTTCCTCACTGATTCTCCAGCATTCGTCGTTCTCGGTTGGGTTCGCCACAACAACGCCGAAACAGCACGGACCAAGGGCAAATCCTACGGGAGCAGAGGCCGAAAGCGGACGCCGATGGGGTACGAACAACAGCTTGAGGCGCAAGGGCTATGGTCAAGGGCCCGAATGCACAGGAGCAGGATCCCCAAGCATGGGCGAGCACGGCCCCAAGCAACCCTATACAACAGGCTTAGCATGCTTTACAGGACTCTTACCAGGACAAATACAGTGGGCTTGCCGAAAGGGCTAAATCACAATGGATTTAACCACAGAGCCGCCGATCCCGACAGTACCCAGGCGGAGAGCGTGCGGTTCGCGTGCAATACGGGCCTTTCGCGTGCAAGCACTCTCCTACGGCGGCCACTTGCGCGAACACCGCGCAGCATGGGCACTTTCGAGTGCAAGCACGCGCCTACGGCACATCGTTCGCCTCATCGCGAACGCGCATTGAAAACGGCGATGGAGCCAGTTGCCAGGCCCCCGATCGATCTCGCGTTGAAGGTCGAACGCAGCGCACATAAAGCAAAAACCCCGCTCCTTCACGGGGCGGGGCTTCGAAATATAGCGGGGTGATCAGCTCGCCTTGCGGCGCTTCCAAACCGCCAGCGCCAACAACCCGGCGGCCGCGAACAAACCATAGGTCGAGGGCTCCGGCACGGCGCCATCGCGCACACTGGTGCCGTAGCCGAACTTGACTTCGTCCACGAAAGTCCAGTGACCGGTGTTGTGATCGGCCCAGTCCACGGTGAAGTCGCCAGTGATTCCCAGTGACTTTACATCGAAGCTGAAGAAGGCGCGGCTCCAGTTGTCGATCGCAGCAGGGGCGATGGCGAAGCTCTGGGTATTGGTGCCGAAGGTGACGTCGATAGAGTGCGGCAGATAGATTCCCGAGGACTCCGCCCGGTTCAGGCCGATCTCGAGGGTATCAACTGAGCGAGTGGTGCCCGGAACGCCCGTGGTCCCGTTGAAGCGGAAGGTCGCGCCGCCTTCGGCCACGCACCAGCCAACCCATTCATGAGCGGCACCCAAACCCAGATCGGCGGTCCAGTTGTTCGAGCCAAGGACGCCATCCGTGAGCTGGCTGCCGGTATCGTCGAAATAGTTGTAGGAGCCGCCCTGTGCCTGGCCCTCACCCGGAGTGAGCAAGGTGTAGCCGGTAACGATCTGCGCTGAGGCGGCGGTAGCAACCGCCAGCAGCCCCAGGCAGAGAAGTGATGTTCTTAGTGGATTCATGTTTGGTTGATATAGTGCATCCAGGCCGGCGAAGGGCGGCCCGATATAGAAAATTTGGATGGAGAAGCTGGACACGCCTGTCAAGCCCACCCCGAGACCCCGGGGATTTCGGCACCTAAGGCCGAAAGGCGGCCTTGGGGGCCTGCGTTGGCGCAGGGTTGGACGGAATCTCTACCCCAGGGCCCCCCCATGGAAGGTCGGGAGCGGTGGTGCGGCCGCCTCAAACGTAACGCAGAACGCAGAGTGCGGAACGGAGGAATTCGGAAGGCTGAACGCGGAAAGACTGGAGGTCTCTGGTCGCACCGAGCGCCGCTTGCGGAAAGGGCATCGGGTAGCCAGCACAGGGCCAATTGGGCTCCGCCATTCAGTGCACTGCGGCGTTCATCAATCTGCACTCTTCGCTAGCGGAGCTCGGCCACGGCCCTTCAGTGCACTGCTGCGTTCATCAATCTGCCCTCTTGCCTCTTCGCTAGCGGAGCGCGGCCACGGCCCAAAGCTGCGGCCGCGCTGGTTGATCGGATTGATCACAGCGCAGGCCGGATGTCGGGCAGGCGCGCAAATCGCAAAAACCTTCCTCCGGCGAATGGCTGGACATTGCCCGCCCGCACCGTTTGCTGGACCGGTTGTGGTAGACCAGCTCTCCATCCTCGCGCCCGGCCTGCTGGGCGCTTCCGTAGCGATGGCCGCTCGCCAATTCGGCGCGGCCCGCCGCATCGTCGTCTGGGCCCGCCGCCCCGAGGTGCGCGTGCAACTCGAGCCGCTGCCCTGGTGCGACTCCGTGTACCCCACCCCCGAGGACGCCGCGCGCGGCTCCTCCCTGGTGGTGATCTGCGCCCCGGTGGAGAACATCCCCGCCCTGGCCGCCCAGATCCGGCCCCAGCTCCCCGCCGGGGCCATCGTCACCGACGTGGGCAGCGTGAAGGGCGAGCTCTGCCGGCGTATCCAGGCCGACTATCCCGCCGACGCCACCGGCCCGCTCTTCATCGGCTCGCACCCGATGGCCGGCTCCGAGAAGACCGGCCACGCCGCCGGCACCGCCGCGCTTTTCAAGGGCCGCGCCTGCTTCGTAACCCCGTTCGAGGCCGCCCCTCCGGCCGCGGTGGAAACCTTGGTACGCTTCTGGGCCGCCCTGGGCTGCGAGGTCACCACCATGCATCCCGACCGGCACGACGAGATCGTGGCCCACGTTTCCCACCTGCCCCATGTCGCCGCCGCCTGCCTGTGCAGCCTGCTGTCGGGCAAAAATCCGGACTGGCGCAACCTCGCCGGCCCCGGCCTGCGCGACACCACCCGGGTGGCCTCCGGCGATCCAGGACTCTGGCGCGGTATCCTCAACGCCAACCGCGATGAGGTCCTGCGCGCCCTGCGCTCCTACCAGGACGAACTCCAAGCCCTCCACGCCGCGCTGGCCAACCGCAACGACCTCGAGCTGCTCGCCATCCTCGAGCGCAGCAAGGCCTGGCGCGACAAGCTTCGCCCCATCCCATGAGCAAGCCGCCCTTGCCCTCCCTGCTACCGATCCCGCCCTTCACCCGTGCGGCCGACGGCACCATCACTCTGCCCGGCTCCAAGAGCCTGACCAACCGCGCCCTCCTGCTCGCCGCGCTCTGTGCGCAGCCCGTGGAGCTGCGCGGCGCCCTCTTCAGCGAGGATACCGAGATCATGTCGGCCGCCCTGCGCTCCCTCGGAGTGCACGTCGAGGCCGACGCCGCTCGCTGCTCCTTCCGGGTCGCGGGCGCCGGAGGCATCCTGCCGGCCACCACAGCCACCATCCAAGTGGGCAACGCGGGCACCGCCGCGCGTTTCCTCACCGCGCTTTGCGCGGCGGCCGGCCGCGGGGTGTACCGGTTCGATGGAGTCGAGGCGATGCGCCGCCGCCCCATGGGCGGCCTGCTTGAGGCGCTCACCCGGCTGGGCGCGGAGTTTCGCTTCCTCGGGCAACCCGGCTGCTTCCCCTTCGAACTGCACGCCCGAGGGCTGCGTGGTGGCACCGTGGAGATCGATGCCCGCGAGAGCAGCCAGATGCTCTCGGCCCTGCTCATGGTGGCCCCGCTGGCGGCGGCGCC
Organism: uncultured Verrucomicrobiota bacterium; assembly: GCA_903960515.1. Classification (GTDB taxonomy): domain Bacteria; phylum Verrucomicrobiota; class Verrucomicrobiia; order Opitutales; family Opitutaceae; genus CAJCBL01. Next base: position 9,072 of record CAJCBL010000249.1, on the reverse strand, counting down.
ACTGTGTATCCGCCTTGTGGGCGATGTGCGCTGGCCCTTCGTGGCGATGACCCTGCGCCAGCTCGCCCAGTTCGGCCAGCCCACAGCGGAGCTCGCCGCCCGCCCGGCCGCCGAGTTCGCCCTGTCCTGGGGCCGGCCCTTCACGGCGCCCTCGCTGTACCCGATCGAGCCCGACGCCACGGCCGCCTCCTACTTCCTCGCCCTGCCCATCGCCGCCGGCGGCAGCGTGCGGGTGGCCGGCCTGCCCGAGGCCGGCGAGAGCCTGCAGGGCGACCTCGCCTTCGCCGGCGCCCTTGAGCGGGTGGGCCTGCAACTGAGCCGCGAAGCCGGAGCGCTCGTCTCCACTCGCGTGGCCGGGGCGCCGCTGCGCGGCATCGATGCCGACTTCAACCTCTACTCCGACACCTTCCTCACCCTAGCCGCCTTGGCGCCGCTGCTCGAAGGGCCCACCACGCTGCGCGGCCTCACCCATACCCGCAAACAGGAGACCGACCGGGTGGCCGGCATGGCCGCCGAGCTGCGCCGCCTCGGCCAGGACGTAGTGGAAACCGAGGACACCCTCACGATCACGCCGCGCCCGCTGCTCGCCTCGCAGATCGAAACCTACCACGACCACCGTTTCGCCATGAGCTTCGGAGTGCTCGGCTGCCACGACTTGCGTGCCAACGGCCAGCCCTGGATCACCGTGGGCAACCCCGCCTGCTGCGCGAAGACCTTCCCGGATTTCTTCGAAGTGCTCGCGCAACTGCGCGCCCACTCCCACCCGATGAGCACCGCACCCGATTTCATCACAGTCGCCATCGACGGCGGCGCCGCCTCCGGCAAGTCCTCGACCTCGAGGGCGCTGAGCGAACGTTTTCACCTCCTGCACGTGGATACCGGGGCGCACTACCGCTTCGTAACCCACCAACTGCTGGAGCGCGGCGTGGACGCCGCCGACGAGTCCGCGGTGGCCGCCGCCCTGGCCGCCCTGCCGCTGGGCACGCGGCTGGCCGGGCGCAGCTCGCTCATCGAGATCGACGGCCGGATCCCCGGCGAGGAGATACGCGGCCAGCGAGTGAACGAGCAGGTCTCGCGCTTCGCAGCCGTACCGGCCGTGCGCCAGTTCCTGCTCGCCTACCAGCGCAGCCAGGCGCAGGTGGCCCGCGTAGCCGGTTTTCGAGGTCTCATAATGGAGGGCCGCGACATCGGCTCGGTGATCTTCCCCGAGGCCGACTTCCGTTTCTACCTGCAGGCCGATCCGGTCGAGCGGGCCCGCCGCCGCGCCGCCGAGGGCCAGACCGACGCCATCCACGAACGCGACCGCCTGGACGCCTCGCGCAAGACCGCCCCGCTCACCCTGCCCAACGGGGCCACGGCGATCGATTCCACCCACCTCAGCCTCCTGCAGGTGGTCGACCAGCTCGGCGCCCTCATCGCGCCCCGCCTGGGTGCCACAACGATCCCGCACCTGCCATGAACCCGCTGTACTGGATTTGCGGAAGCATCCTGAAAGTCACTGCCGACACCGCCTTCCGTGGCGAAGTGCTTGGGTTGGACAACATCCCCACTACGGGCCCGATCCTGGTGGCGGCCAACCATTGCAGCCACCTCGACCCGCCGCTGCTCGCCTGCCAACTCCCGCACCGGGTGCACTTTTTCGCGCGCAAATCCCTCTGGAAGCCCGGCATTCCCGCCTGGTGGATGGACCACATCGAGTGCATCCCGGTCGACCGCGACGGAGCCGATGTGGGCGCGCTCAAGAAGACCATCGCCGCACTGGAGGCCGGCGGCGTGGTGATCCTGTTTCCCGAGGGCACGCGCTCGTTCAACGGCCTGCTCCAGCCGGCGAAATCGGGCGTGGGCATGATCGCCTGCAAGACCGGGGTTCCCGTTCTGCCCGCGCGCATCTTCGGCTCCTTCGAGGCCTTCGGCCGCGAGACGAAGTATCCCCGGCCCCATCCCGTATCCTACGTCTTTGGTCGTGCGCTCAGCCCGGCCGACTACGACGACCCCGGCGCCGGCAAGCAGCGCTACCAGGTGGCCTCCAACCGCATCATGTCCGCCATCGCCGGCCTTGAGCTTCCGCCTCGTCCCCAGATCTGATCCCTTTCCTCATGACACTCCCACTTCCCAGCTCCATCCTCGTTGTCGGTTCCGGCGGGCGCGAACACGCCTTGGTGACCGCCTGCCTGAAAAGCCCTTCGCGCCCCCGGGTGCTGGCCGCCCCGGGCAACGGGGGCATCGCGCGCGACGTGAAGTGTTTCCCGGTACCGGTGGACGACGTAGCCGGTCTGGTAGCACTGGCCAGGCGCGAGCGCATCGAGTTCGTGATCGTGGGCCCCGAGGTGCCGCTAAGCCTCGGGTTGGTCAATGAACTCACCGCGGCGGGCATCCCCGCCTACGGCCCCAAGCGCGAGGGCGCCCGCCTGGAGGCCAGCAAGATCTTCACCAAGGAGCTGCTGCTCAAATACAAGATCCCCACCGCCCCCGCGCAGTTCTTCACCGAGGTGGCCCCCGCGCTGGCCTACCTCAAGACCCGCAAGGCCCCCTACGTGGTGAAGGCCGACGGCTTGGCCGCCGGCAAGGGCGTGGTGGTGGCCCCCACCCTGGCCGAGGCCGAGGCGGGCGTGCGCATGATGCTTGAGGGCGGCGCCTTCGGGGCCAGCGGCCAGCGTATCCTTATCGAGGACTGCCTGCACGGCGAGGAGGCCTCGATCCACCTCGTGGTCGCCGGCCGCGAGTTCGTGGTGCTGCCCACCAGCCAGGACCACAAGCGCATCGGCGATGGAGATACCGGCCCCAACACCGGCGGCATGGGCGCCTACGCCCCGGCAGAGGTGGTCACCCCCAAGCTGCTCGAGGAGATCGAGCGCACCATCGCCCGCCCCAGCGTGGACGCCATCGCCGCCGAGGGCATCGACTTCCGCGGGACCCTCTACATCGGCATCATGCTCACCGCGAAGGGCCCCCAGGTGATCGAGTTCAACACCCGTTTCGGCGACCCGGAGACACAGGTGATCCTGCCCCTGCTCGCCACCGACCCGGTAGCCCTGCTGTGGGCCTCGGCCAACAACCGCCTGCACGAGATCAAGCTGGAGGTGAAGCCCGACTACGCGATCTGCGTGGTGCTCGCCGCCCAGGGCTACCCCGACTCGTACCCCAAGGGCGACGCCATCACCCTGCCCCGCGTCTCGGGCGGTGGGGAGTACATCTTCCACGCCGGCACTGTAGTCTCCGCCAACCGCCAGACAGTGACCAACGGCGGCCGCGTGCTCGGGGTGACAGCCGTGGCCGCCACGCTCAGGCAGGCCATCAGCCGCGCCTACTCCCTGTGCGACCAGATCGGATTCGCCTCCAAGTATTGCCGACGCGACATCGGTGCGCGCCAGCTCGCCCGCCAGTCCTCGAGCCAGAAGCAATGAGAGGCCGCTCCACAGTGCCGGGCCTGCTGGTGGCCGCCTGTCTGCTCGGTGCGGTGCAGGCATCCGCCGGCCCGCTCCAGCCCACCGCCCCCGCCACCGCACCGGCGGCGGGCCCTGCGGCTGGTAATCGATTAGATGGGGCTGAGCGGGCCGAGCGGCCCGATCCCGCCGATCTCGGCCGGGGGCTGCGCTATTTTCGTGCCGGCACTCTGGAGACCGATCTCGCCTCCCTCGCTCCGGCCCTGGCCTCCGGGCCCCTGGTGCTCGATTTGCGCGCGGCCCAGGGCGACGCAGTGTCCACTGCCCGGTTGCAAGAGTTGCTCGCCCAACGACCTCCAGCGGAGGCCGCCAACCGCCCCCTCTTCGTGCTGCTCAGTGCCGATACCCCGGCCGGGATCCGCGCCGCCGTGCCCGCCGCCCCGGCAGTGGTCACGCTGGGCTGCCCCGGCCCCGGGTTTGAGCCCGGCCTATCCGTGTCCACCGACCCGGCACGCGACCGCGCCGCCGTGGCCGCGCTCGCTGGCGGGCGGCCGGCACTCGACCTGATCGTCGAAAAACTCGACAAGCCCCGCTACGACGAGGCCCGCCTGGCCCGCAACCACGCCAACGGCCACCGAGCCAACGACCAGCAGGAGTCCCCCGCCAAGGACAAACCCGCCGCCACCTCCACCTCCGCCGCTCCCGCCCCGGAGGCGCCCGTGCAGGACCTGGTGTTGCAGCGGGCTGTGTTTCTCCATCGAGCACTGCTTGCACTCGGCCGCCTTCCCCAGAAAGACTGAAACCATGCCCGCCCCTGGCATCATCATCGTCGTTTGCACGGCCAACGTTTGCCGCAGCCCCATGGGCGAGAAGCTGCTCCAGCACGCGCTGGCCGCCGAGCCCGAGCCGCTGCGCTCCCTCAAGGTGGTCTCCGCCGGCATCGCCGCCAGCCGCGGCCAGCCCGCCACCGAGAACTCGGTGGCTGCACTCAAAAAGGTGGGACTCGACCTCTCCTCCCACGCCAGCCAGCCGCTCACCCAGGCCCTGCTCGACAAGGCTGTGGCGGTGTTCTGCATGACCGAATCGCACCGGGCGATGATCGAGCTCAATTTCGACCGGGTACCCAAACACCTGTACCTCTTCCGCGAGTTTTTCGGCCTCGACGGCGATTCGGAGATCCCCGACCCCTACGGTTCCTGCTTCCGCGACTACGAGGCGTGCCGCGACAGCATGGTGGAGGCTGTGCCCTCGCTGGTGAAGGCGCTGCGCGAAATCGCGGGCTGAGGGGCATCCAATCCACTCGGGCCCGGAATCGAGCCCGTGTGAATGAATACGGCTGGAGCGGCGGCTCCTTTCCATGGGCCGCCCATCCCCCAGCTACGCCTTGCGGCGCAGGCGGAACGCACCGGCACCGTCGTGCCCATGCTCCCACGGCCGGCCGTGTGCCGACTCCTCGAGCACGAAGTCCCGGCCGGCTTCGCTGTCGAGGAAAGCCTCGATCACCTGCTCGTTCTCCTCGGGCTCCAGGCTGCACGTGGAATAGACCAGCCGGCCGCCGGGCCCCACAAAGACGGCGGCGGCGGCCAGCATGCGCTCCTGCACCACGGCCAACTGCGCGAACTCGCCGGGCTTGAGCCGCCACTTGGCGTCGACCCTGTGGCGGATGACTCCGGTGTTCGAGCACGGCACATCGATGAGCACGCCGTCGAACTGCACCGGCAGGCTGAGCGCTCCCAGCTCGGCACCGGTCAACGCCAGCACATCGGCGCCCACCAGGGTAATCTCGGTCTGGCCGCCGGCGGCGCGCCAGCGGGCCACGTTCTCCTCGAAGCGCTTCATCCGGCCGCCCACCCGGTCCACCGCCACGATACTGCCGCGGCCCATGGTATCGGCCAATTGGAGAGTCTTGCCTCCCGGTGCCGCACACAGCTCCAGCCAGTGCTCGCCCGCCACCGGCGCGGCCAGCGCCGGGGACAGCCGCGTGGCGGGGTCCTGCAAGTAGCATTGGCCGGACGCCAGCGCCGCCTGGATGTCGGCCCAACGGCCGTGTGCAAGCCGGAAATACCCCGGCCAGGGAGTGGGGGCCAGACCGGCCGGGGGCGGCGTGGCGGCGCGCCAGCGCACCTGCACCTGGGCGGTGGACTGGTTCCACTCCAGCAGGCTGCGAGTCGCGGCCAGGCCAAATTGAGCCACCCATTTCTTCACCAGCCAGGTGGGATGGCTGAAGTAGGAGGCCAGCTCCTCGGGCGAAGCGTCGGGAGCCGGCGGCGGGGTCTCGCGCAAGACGGGGGCCACGCGTCGCAGCACGGCATTGACGAGCCCGGCCTCGGGAGCGCTGAGCTGGCGCTTGGCCTGCTCGACCGCATTGTCGACAATCGCCGCGGTTGCGCCGCTCACGTTCTCGATCAATTCCGCGCTGGCCAAGGCCAGCACAGCCTGCAGGCGCACCCTAGGGGCGCGTTGGATCAACGGCCTGAGCGCGTCCTCGGTGCGTCGCCAGTGGCGCACTGCCGCGTAGAAGAGATTCTGGGCCGGCGCGCGGTCGGCCGGGCCGCCCGCCAGATCGCTGAGCAGATGGTCCGCCCGGCCCTGGCCCTCGCGCCAGCCGGCCACCAGCGCCACCGCCAGCGTCCATGTTTCGGCTACCGAGGGGAAGCGCCCCTCACCCTCCCTCAAAGGCTCGCCGGTGGAGCCGCCCGCAGGGGCGCCGGGGCCTGGACGGGCAGTGGAAAAGCCGGTACGGGAGGTCGAAAGACCGCTTTTGGGTGGGACGTGGCGAGGTGCAGACTCCATGGCAAGCGATGAGACACAGTTTGACATCATCACGCAATAGCCGCTCAACTCTTTCCCCCTCCCGCTCCCGACCACGACTTTATGAACGCTGACGCCGTCCACGATTTGATTTCGCAAAAGCCCGACCTGAAGGCCTCCAAGGCCAAGCTGGAGGCGATGAAGCCCGGAGCGTACTGCGTGCACCGCAGTTGGGGTTTCGGCCGCATCAAGTCCTACGATGCAGCCAACCGCCGCCTCCTGATCGATTTCCAGGACAAGCCGAACCATCCGATGGATCCCGCCTTCTGCGTGACCACCCTTGAGATCCTCCCCGAGAAGCACCTGCTCGTGCGCAAGGAGACCGAGTCGGCCAAGATCCAGAAACTCATCGAAGACGATCCCGCCCAGCTCATCGTAGACGCCCTCGCTCTGTATCCCGGCCACGCTGCCACCGGAGTGGAGCTGGAGAACCTTTTCTCCTCGGTCATCGGACCCGACAAATTCAAGCGCTGGTGGACCGGAGCCAAGAAGAGCGCCGCAGCCGACCCGCGCATCGCCGCCCCGGCCAAGCGTACCGAAGTTTATGTGCTGCGCACCGAACCGGTGAATGTCGAGGACGAGCTCATGGAGCAGTACAAGGCGACCCGCTCGCCCCGCCGCCGCCTCCAGCTCGCCACCGAACTGCTCGACACCGTCGAGAAAAAGGACCTTAAGCCCCTCGCCGCCGAGCTGCTCGCTGAGGTCACCGCCATCGTGCGCGACACCCCGCAGCTCGAGCTCGCCGAGCGTCTCCAAGGCGCCTGGGTGCGCAACGACTTCGCCGTCGCCGCCGGCCAGGACTTCTCCGCCCTCGAGCCCAAGGTGGAAGCACTGGTGTCCACCGAGCGCGACCTGCCCATCATCGCCGAGAAGTTGCCCGCCGGTTACCACGTGCGCCTGCTGGAGCTCACCTTCTCCGCCCATCCCACCGCGTGGAAGGAGATCGTATTCAACCTGCTCAAGCTCAGCTCGGGCAAGTTCACCACCGAGTGCGTCAACTTCCTCATCGATCACGAGTGCGGCCCCGAGATCACCTCCACCTTCCAGCGCTGGCAGGTGGAGCAGAACCTGCGCTCCCCGGTGCTGCTGTGGATCGTGAAGAACCGCACCACCCGCAAGTTCTCCCGCCTGCTCAACGAGCTCATCGGGCCGCGCCTGCTCACCGCCATCCTCTTCGCCATCGACTACGAGGCCCTGCAGACCGCCAGCGCCCGCCGTATGCCCTTGGCCGATATCCTCAGCGAGGACGAGGACCTCATCCGCGACCTCCTCTCCACCGCCGACCCTGAGACCGCGCGCGACCTCGCCAACACCCTCATGCTCAACCAGGGCTTCGAGGAGCTCATCAAAAAGTCGCTGCTGGCCCGCTTCATCAAACTCTTCCCCGGCATCCAGTCGCTGGTATCCAGCGAGGCCGACAACAAGGGCGAGGGCCTGCTGGTTTCCAAGTCGAGCTACGAGCGCAAGCGCATCGAATACGATCTAATCGTCACCAAGAAGATCCCGGAGAACAGCAAGGCCATCGCCACCGCCCGTGAGCACGGCGATCTCAAGGAGAACTCCGAGTACAAGATGGCCAAGCAGGACCAGACCCTGCTGCTCGCCCAGAAGGGCCAGCTCGAGCACGAGCTTGGCGCCGCCCGCGTAACCGACTTCAAGGAAGTCTCCACCGATTCCGTCGGCGTAGGCTCGGTGGTGGATCTGCGCGACCTCTCCGCCAAGAAGTCGGTCACCTACTCCATCCTCGGTGCCTGGGACAGCGACCCGGACAACAACGTGATGTCGTACAAGACCCCGCTGGGCCAGGTCCTCCTGTCCAAGAAGGTAGGCGACGAGGTGAAGGTGAAGATCGGCAGCGAGGAGCACGTCTACAAGCTCAACGCCATCCGCCGCTACGTGGACGTCAAGTAAGCCCTCGCACCCGCCACCGTCTGTATTTTGCGAAGCCGCGCCCCTGGGCGCGGCTTCTTTTTTGGGGCGCTATCCCGGCCCTCACCAGGGGCTTGCGCGGCCGCCCCCGGGGCCGCCCATCGTGGGCAAAGCGCTCTGCCGCCGCCCCACAGCCACAGCGCACTTGGCAGCCGCCCCCCAAGCCCACAGCATCCCCCTTCATGGCCCCTTCCGACGCCTATTCGATCATCTCAGCCGCAATGGTGCGCATGTCCTCACTCTACGGACGCCCCCTCTTCAACGAGTGGGTGATCGTCCGCCTGGGGGCCGACACCGCGACCGTCCTGCACTACGAGGGCCCGCGCCTTGCCGAGTGCCTGTCCGTATTCGGGAAGGATGTGGCCCAACTGCGCATCGAGGCCTCCGACCGTGCGCATGCGCCGGGCGACTTCGATTTCGCCCGCTCAGCCACAGGCACGCAGTTCGACGCCATGCTCAAGATCGCCGACGACGCGTACCTGCTGTGCAACAACACCGAGCTGTCGATGATGCAGATCCGCGCCAAACCGGAATGGCTCAAGGCGCAGGTCCCCTTCGTAAACCTCAGCGAACGTTTCCGACTGAACCCGGTGAAGTTCGACTGAGCAGTGCCCCTTCAGTCGTAGATGCGTGCTTGCACGCGATTCAGAGCGCAGATCGCGTGCACGCACGCTCCTACGGAGGACCGGTTGCCGCTGAGCCGTAACCAGACGGCCGTTCCAGAACGCCCGCCCCAGGCGCGCCAAACCTCGGTAGCCGCCTACGCCAGCAGCCCGGCGTACAGGAACCAGCCGTAGGCGGCGATCATCACCGCGCCCATCAAGCGCGGCAGCCGGCCCAGAGTGGCCACGAAGAGAAAGTGCACCGCAGCGGCCCCCACGATCACCAGCGCGGCGTGCTCGAAAAACCGTGGCACCGGCATCGGTTTTACCATGGCAAACAGCCCCAG
>CAJCBL010000248.1 GCA_903960515.1 uncultured Verrucomicrobiota bacterium | reverse complement strand
CGCCGGCGCGCCGCGGGGCGGCGCGCCGGCAGTGACTTGCTCCGCCCGCTAAGCAGGCAGATGGGTGGCCCGGTTGGGGCGAAGGTATCAGATGGCGATGTCGCCGCGCTCGTCGGTGCGGATGCGCACCACGTCCTCCAAGGGGAGCACGAAGACCTTTCCATCGCCGATCTTGCCGGTGTTAGCCGCCTTCACGATAGTATCGATAGTCTTGCCGACCAGTGCTCCGGTGACAGCTATTTCGAGCTTCACCTTGGGAAGAAAGTCCACCGTGTATTCGCTGCCCCGGTAGACCTCCGTGTGACCTTTCTGGCGGCCAAAACCCTTGACCTCGGTGACAGTCATGCCTTCGACGCCGATGGTGGCGAGGGCATCCTTCACCTCCTCGAGCTTAAAGGGCTTGATGATAGCGATGATAAGTTTCATCTGAATAGTTTGATGCGATTTTGATGGGTGACACCGGAGTGCCTTCAGACGCTCCGGTGAGTTGTTCACTTATGGGCACCTTGGAAATCCGGGTAGGCCTCATTGCCATGCTCGCCGATATCGAGACCCTCGGTCTCCTCTTCAGGGGTCACCCGGATACCGCCAAAGGCAAGTTTGATGAGGTACCAGAACACCAAAGAAATTGTGAAGACCGACGCGCCGACCGCTGCTATCCCCTTGAGTTGCACCAGAGTTTGGTCGACCCAGGACCAATTGGCCGCAGCGATCACCGCACCGTCAGCGCCCACCGGCGGCAGTGCGGCTATCGTGCTGGCGACGTCATAGTTGTAGAAGAGGCCGACGCAAAGGGTGCCAAATACACCGTTGCATAGGTGGACCGCCAAAGCTCCCACCGGATCATCAAGCCTGAGCTTGTCGAAGAATATGACCGCGAAGACCACGATCACACCAGCAATCGCCCCGATGATGGCCGAGGAGCCCACGGTGATGAAAGCACAGGGCGCGGTGACCGCAACAAGGCCGGCCAAGCAACCATTGAGGATCATTGAGAGGTCCGGCTTCTTCAACAGCAACCAAGCTGTGAGCATCGACGTGATTGTAGCTACTGCGGCAGCGGTGTTGGTCGTGATGAGCACGTGCGATATGGCCTTTCCGTCACCCGCTGACATCGTAGAGCCGGGGTTGAACCCGAACCATCCAAGCCACAAGATGAGCACACCGAGTGCAGCGGAGGTCATGCTGTGGCCCGGGATCGGATGCACCTTTCCGTCCTTGCCGTATTTGCCACGGCGCGCTCCCAAAACGATTACCCCGGCCAAAGCTGCCCAGCCTCCCACCGAGTGAACTACGGTGGAACCTGCAAAGTCGCGGAAATTGGCCGCCGCGAGCCAGCCGCCGCCCCAGATCCAGTGTCCGGTGACGGGATAGACAAAGGCGACCAGAAGCAAACTGAATACCAGAAAGGCGAGGAACTTGATGCGCTCGGCCACAGCACCCGAAACAATCGTCGCAGCAGTGCCTGCAAACACGAGTTGGAAGAAGAACTTCGCCCAGAGCGGAACCGGCGTCCAATTGATCGCCCCGTAGACACCTTCGTAGGTAGCTGTGGAGAAGGGATTCATCGCAGCATAGGCGGAGCCCAGCGCTGGTGAATTGTCCGCCCCCGAGACAAACCACAGTCCGCTCATGCCCACGAAACCGTTGCCATCGCCAAACATCAGGCCCCAGCCCAATACCCAGAAGGAGAGGGTCGAGGCGGCAAAGACCACAAAGTTCTTAGCCAAGATGTTCGTGGTATTCTTCGCTTGGCAGAGACCACTCTCCACCAAGGCGAAGCCGGCGTTCATCCAGAACACCAGCATCGCAGTTATCAACACCCATACCGTGTCCAAGCCGACCCGCATGGCGCTAAGCGCCGAGGGATCTATACTAGGAGTGGCGGTTTTGACCGCATCCTCCGCGAAGGCCGCTCCCGCGACCAGCAAGGGGGCGAGGATGGCGAGTTTCCCCACCGGGCCGAGCCCTGTTTTATGCCAGATCTTCATGGTATTTGTAGGTATGTGTGAAGCTGAATGATGGGTGCGCGCCATTGGGGCGCGTTTCCACACCCCGTTTAGCACGGCATGTGCCAACCCGCCCGGACGTAGCTTTTCGGAAAAATCAGGCGATTTGCACTCGGCCCAGCCTCAGATGGGCGAAATTTCGCAGCTCAAGCCGCCAGCCGGCGGTGTTAACAATGACACAACTGAAAACAAAAGGCGTTGCGGTGCCCGACGCAGAAAGCCACCCGTTCACCGACGCGAAGATGCTGTAGCGCATGAAATCATCGATCGACGTCGCCTTCGCGAGCACCTACGTCCCCGCCATACTCGACCAATGCGCACCTGGATGACCAGCGGCAGTACGCCGCGGATCATGTCCAAACGAAGATCGTTCCCGGGGCGCGGCCCGGTGGCGAACTGGACTGCTGCCTTGGAGTCTGCTGCTGTGGAGCACGCCGATTGGGGCTGGGGAATCGCTTAAAGGACCATGAAGCAGCAGCCCATGACGAGGGTCGGAATGGCGGCTCCGAGCAACAATCCCAGCGGGGACACTCCATCGGGGAAGAATCGCTGGAGCAGCGACTGTCCAGCAGGGTTGGGTGCATTTGCGATCACGGTCAAGCCACCGCCGGTGACCGCTCCGGCGACCACCGCGTATTTGAGGTTGTCGCCAAAGCCGGAGACTAGGGTCGCGAGGTAGGTGATGGCGGCATTGTCGTTGAAGGCGGTGAGGATCGTTGCTCCGAAAAACAGCGGCCATTCCTGCAATCGGGTGAGCAGCGCTTCAATCCACCAGCCCTGCAGACCGCCGTGCACCACCAAGCCAGCCAGGAAGAACCCGACCAAGAGCGGCGGCCGAAGATCGAGGCTTCCCTGGTGATGGGCGGTAGCTTGGGAAAACGCCAAGAAGAACATGAACCCGGCGATGAATAGTGCCGGATAATGCGCCATCACCACTGTCCAGATCATGAACCCCAGATGCACGAGCGTGATCCAGAAAGGGATCGGACGCTGCGCGGTTTTCGATGCCGGTGTGGCTTGTTCTTTCGCTGAGCGCTTTGCGTCGAGTGCAGCGAGTTCCCGTCGGAAGATGAAGTAATAGAGCAGCGTCGCCGTCACGATCCCCGTCATCGCCCGCCAGCCAAAATGGGTGAACATGAAGGCCATGTCCCATTTCCATGGTCCGGCGACCATGAGGACTGGCGGCGCCGCGAAATGGGTCAGGGTCCCGCCTACGGAGATGTTCACAAACAGGAGCCCCAACGTGGCGTAGGCCAGTCGGGGCGAAGGGTGCAGGGCGTAGAACTGGCGCGCGAGCAAGAGCGCGGCGATGGTCATCGCCGCCGGTTCCGTGATCAGCGACCCCAGCAGCGGCGCGATGATGAGCAGAGTCAACCACCACGCGGATACCGAGCACCGGCCGAGTGTCGCGACGCCCCGCAGGCATTGCTCGGCAATACCGAGGACCGGCCGGGTGGAGGCTAGGGCCATGATCACCACGACGAACATCGGCTCGGTGAAGTTCACCTGCTTGCCCACATAGTCGACCGGGGCATGCCAACCTTTCATCGCGCCGAGGGCGAGCATCAGGCCGAGCGCCCAGATTCCAAAGACAGCCTCCACTTCGCCGAGGAAATGGAGGATCTGTCCCTTGAAGCTGACTTCGTCAGGCTGCCCGTCTTCGTCGTCATCACTCCGTGGTCGTGCGGCGTGTTCCTGTTCCACTTCATGTGCCCAGTGTCGGAACTTTGGGGTCAGAAAGGTGTGGATGATCGCACACAGGAACAGCAGACTGGCGACGAGATTGAAGGGCTCCTCAGCGATCCGGTGGCCCAACACCTGCCATAGGCCCAGGTCTGCACTGGTTGCGTAGTCGGCGAAGGGCCGAGGAATGTCAGCCTGCACGCCCCACGATGGAGAGGCGAGGGCTGCGGCGGCAGCAAACACGCCCGTGGCTTTCACACACCACGACAATGTGAGCCTCGACGATGATGGAACTAATGATTTCGGATTAGCGGCGTCTTTCATGCAGTGAGTTGGAAAACTCGGTTGGGTCGCCATCCAGGAACTGGGTTGCGCGAAAAAGACAGATGACTCCGGCAGTGCGATGGTTCCTGAGCTAGCCCCGCCGGCGAAGGAAAGGATTGAGGCCAGAGGGGGCTGATGCCTCAGATGCCACCAGTGTCGGATTTGTGGGAATGAAGGCCTGTCTATTTCTCCCTCACCTTCTCAAAGGAATCGTCTTCGGGGACGAAGACATGCAGCCAGATCCCGACTCCGGCGAGGATGACCGCCAGTGCCGTCATCACGATCCAGGCGGTCCGTAGGCGATCGTCGATGTCGGATCGAATCAGGTACAAGAGGCCGGTTGCTGCTATGAGCAGCGGCCCGGCCCAGAGGTAGCGTATTTTGCGAATCTTCATCTGCTGGAAGTGGTGGTGCTGGGGCTGGATCAGTCGGTGCCGGGTTGGCCGCCGAGTGGACCGTCATCGGGGCCGTCGGGCTGGGCGTCGGCGGGCAACAACGATACGAGGCGAAAGAGGTCGGCGCGGCGGTCGAGGCGCGGGGTTACGGTACCGTCGGAGCGGGCGGCGTGGAGATCGTCGAGATCAACGTCGCAGACGAGGAGGGTCTCCTCGTTGGAGTCGGCCTCAGCTGCGATGCCGTCGCGGGCGAAGGCGAAATCGGAAGGAGTGAGGACGGCGGACTGGCCGTAGTTGATGTCCAGATTACCGACGGCGGGCAGATTGCCGACGTTGCCGGCGAGGGCCACGTAGATCTGGTTCTCGATGGCGCGGGCTTGGGCGCAGTAACGCACGCGCAGGTAGCTTTGGCGGTTGTCGGTGCAGAAGGGCACAAAGAGGATCTCGGCGCCCTGGTCGGCGAGGTAGCGGGCGGCCTCGGGGAACTCGACGTCGTAGCAGATGAGCACTCCGATCTTGGCCTTGGGCGTGTCGATGGCGCGTAGAGTGTTGCCACCGGAGATGCCCCAGCCTTTGCGCTCGTTGGGCGTGATGTGCAGCTTGGGCTGGCCGGCGACCTCGCCGGAGGGCAGGCAGACGAAGGCGACGTTGTGCAACTTGTCCCCTTCGGCTACGGGATGACTTCCGGCAATGATCGTGAGCCCGTGGAGGATGGCCAGCCGGCGCATGAGTCCGGTGATACGCTTCTCGTAGGTGGCTAGGCGGCGGATGCCCTCGATGGGCGAGAGAGCGTCCTCCTGCGAGAGCAACTGCACGGAGACGAACTCGGGCAGGAGGACAAAGTCGGCGCGGTAGTCGGAGGCGACCTCGACGAAGTAGGTAACCTGGCGCTCGAAGTCGGCGAAGGACTTGACCTTGCGCATCTGATACTGGACGCAGGCCAGGCGGGCCTTGCGCGCGCCGGTGGCGGGGCGCTGGTAGTCGGGGTTGAGCCACTCCATGAGGCTGCCGAAGTTTCGGCTGCGGGGGTCGCGCAGGTAGTTGGGCATGACGCTGCGCAGCGCGAAGCCCTCGCGCAACTGGAAGCTCATGACGAGGTCGCGCAACTCGCCGGAGGCCACGCGTTGGGCGTATTCCTCGGGCGGCATGCGGTTGGCGTGGTCCTGGTAGTTCCAGAGGCGTCCACCCGCGAGGATGCGGCGCTTGTTGAGCCGGCGGCAGAGTTGTCGGCGGGCTTCGTATAGGGCGGCCCCGATACGCTGGCTGCGAAACTCGGGGTGGACGCAGACATCGGCCCCGTAGAGGGTATCGGCGGCCGGATTGTGGTTGGTGAAATAGCCGCTGTCGGTGATGCCCGACCAAGTGTGGTGGCGGAGTGGGTCAGGACCGAGATCGACGATGAGGGAGGCGACGGCGCCAACGAGCTGGCCATCGACTTCGGCGACGAGCTGGCCCTGGGGGAAGATGCGCTGGTGGCTGAGCAGGTGGCGCTCACCCCAGACGACGTTCTCCTCAGCGAGCTTTGGGTAGGCGATCTTGTTGAGTTCAACCAGCCCTGGGATGTCCTCTCGGGTTGCTTCGCGGAGAGTGACGGAGTGCTTTTTTCTGGTCGGCATGGGGGGCGTTTGGTTGGGCTGTTGGAATGGAACGAATCGGGGAAATGGCGTTTATGGGACAATAACGGCCGCAATTCAGGTGGTCGGGTAGCCGAGGAGCTTGGGCTGCGCGATGAGGTCGTCTGTCCTTCCTCTTAACTCCTTAAACTGGATATTCGACGGGAACTCCGCATTCTGGTGTCGAATGCGAATGCCCTTGAAAAACCACGGATAGAGTCCGCCGCGGCCGATGCGCACCACAGCTGAGCGGGGCAGGCGGAAATCGCCACGATTGCCCTTAAGCCAAAGCTCGTCGGGTGTCGCAGTGAGTACGGCGCAAGGTTCGGCACCGTAAGTAGCGGCGACATCGTCGGCCATGTGGCCTTCGCAGCGCAGGGAAGCGGTGTCGGGCTGGCAGGCGGAACGGGCGGGAACGGGCGGGTGGGAGGCAGGCATTGGTAATAGCGTCTTCCTGCGGCGGAACGAGACACTCCAGCCCCTCCTCGGACGCGCTGCGGAAGCGGTGGCCGAGACGAAAACCGGGTGATCGCCTCCATCGAAGGTGAAGAGTGAAACGGCGGCCCGACCGTTTCGATTGCCTCCGGAGACCTCTGCCTCCGAACCCGAATGGAGTCGGGATCAAGCCGGACCGGGAGGCAAGCTAATGGCGCGAGACCGACAGTGGCTTCCGAAGAATTCTTCTGCACCTGCGAGAAATCGGCATTCTGATCGAGGCCGTGTCCGTGCCCCAGCAGGCACGTTGGCCTTCAACCACGTCCGCCGGAACACGCTCAGTTGGAGCCGTAAGACTAATCCTGCCCACCGGCCATCTTTCCGTTTGGCCTGCGCCACGGCCGCCCTACCCTGCCCATTGTGAGCCAACCGACCTCTCCCACCTCCCCGGCCGCCTCGGGCGCCGCGGAGCCCACCTACATCCTGCGCAAGATCGACGGCCGTATCGGCACGTTGACCATCAACCACGAGGACAAGCTGAACTGCCTCAGCCATCTCCTCATGGACCAGCTCATGTCCGGGCTGGAGCAACTGGTGCAGGAGGGCGTCAACGTCATCGTCCTGCGCGCCAATCCCGGCGTGAAGGTGTGGTCAGCCGGCCACGACATCAACGAGCTGCCCGAGCCCCGCCGCGACCCGCTCTCCTACGGCGATCCGCTGGAGACGCTCCTGCGCCGTATCCAGGATTGCGAAGTGCCGGTGATCGCGATGGTCGAGGGCACCGTCTGGGGCGGCGCCTGCGACCTCTGCTGCTCCTGCGACATGGTTATCGCCACCGACGGCTCCACTTTCGCCATGACCCCGGCCAAGATCGGCATCCCCTACAACGCCTCGGGCCTGATCCACTTCATCAACCACATCGGGGTGAACAAGGCCAAGGAGATGTTCTTCACCGCGCGGCCCACACCCGTAACCGAGGCGTGGAACAACGGCTTCGTGAACCACCATGTGCCCGCCGACGACCTCGAGCGCTTCACCTACGATCTGGCCGGCCGCATCGCCAAGAACGCCCCGTTGGCCGTGCGCGCGATCAAGGCGCAGTTCCGCCTGCTCACCCGTGGTGCGCTGCTCGACGCCGAGACCGCCGAACGCATCCAGGCCATCCGCCGCAAGGTCTACGACAGCGCCGACTACGCCGAGGGTATCCAGTCCTTCAAGGATAAGCGCCCGCCGGTATTTCGCGGGGTGTGACGCCTCGCCCCCCCCGGGCGCCGGCGCGGCATCACAGATCGCTTTCAAGATCGGGCCCTATCGCGTGCAAGTACCCTGCTGCGCGGGCTCGGCATTGGACGCTTCTTGATACGCGACTTGGAATTGGGCCAGCCCTGCAGGCCCGCCATCCGGCTCCCTCGGGCCGTTCTGGCGGGCTTGAGTCCTCCGCCCGCGTGGGCGTACTGCCCTCAACTACCCGCTACCCTACACTCGGCCGCACCGCTCGCTGCGCATTGTTCTCCAGCATAGTCCGATGCCGCTTGCAGAACGGCTGAAGGCGGGCGGCTGAACCCGGAAACCGGGGACCGGAGAGTGCCCGTCGGCAAGGCAAGGCCCTGGCAACGATCCTTCGGGTTTCCGGCCTTCAGCGCCCACCCCTGGCGGCACGGCCACAAGGGCCGCCCCTAGGGCAGGGCTGAATCGTCACGACAGAGTAGAGTAGAGCGCCGGGATAGATACCCGTCGCACCCTCGTCGAACCGTGCAGGCGGCTTTCCCGCAAACGGCTCTCCGAGTGCCATTCATCGGATTGGTTTCGGCGAATGGTCTCGCCGTTGCTTTCCGCTAGAACGCCCGTTGCAGCTTGCGAACCATTAGCGACGTTCGTATCCACAGTTCATCACCCTGGCCGTCGTCTTTGGTTTGAGGTCCTTCGCTGCGCTGGTGCGCGTTGGCACAAGGGCCATCCCTTCCCTCCGCGCTGGTTATGCTGTCCCGCACCTCAACGCCACTATGGAGGTCTCCGACTCCTGCCCTCGCCCGCACGGCCTTGCCCGACGAAGTCGGACTTGCACCGGCAGTGGCGGCCGCTCCCAGCGCAGCCGCACGAGGCAGGTCTACTTACTCCATCGCCCCTTCCCTGCCCGCCGCCCCCGCTGACTCCGCCGACGCGTTGATCGCCTTTGTGGACGATTGGAGACCGGCGTTCGCTCCGGCTGTCCTGTAGCGATCCTGACAGCCTTCGCCGTTACGGCAGCAACTCGTCTCGTCGGTTGATGAATTTTCGAAGCTCATACGATGGGAGAAGGGGGCACCTTCGTTGCGGCTGGCTGGATCGGGAATCGGTCGTGTTTTTTTGTGGTGCCTCGCGGCACACGTCCGTGACCGGTCCTTTCGACCGCGTATCGTCTAATTCGGTCGAGCAGACTCCCACTGCTGTGGTTGATGGATTCATTGGCGCGCGCCGTAACCATTCTGTTCGGCTGCATTTCCACTCTGCTCTGTTCTCCCGCTGTGGTGTAGGGCCGTCGCGGCGCTTCGCTAACGCAGAGCGATGATGCACGAGGAACTCGAATAGAAGTAGCGAGTAGTGAGTAGCCCTCCGGTATCAGCATTCCGGGCTCGGCACTCTGTCTTCTGCACTCTTCATTGTTCGTTATCCCGGCTTCCGCAACTGGCGGGGAACGGAAACGCAAGTCCTTGATTCAAAGCCTAGGCGGGGCAAAGGTCGGGACTATACCGACGCGCGCGCCGATCCGATCTTGGGGGGCGGTTGCGCGGGCAGCGTGCGCCCCAGGCGCTCAAGCAGGAGAGCGATGTCGTGGTCGGGTTCGGTGCGGCGCACCAAGAGCAGTTCGCGACCGTCGGTGGTGGGGATGACCACGTTGAGCATCTGCAGGCCGGCGAGTTTTTCCAATACCACCCGCGGCATCAGTCCGGGGGCCAGTGGACGTAGTTGCTGGCGCAGGGTGATGGACAGGCAGTACGACAAGAAGGCGACGAAGAGATGGGCTTCGATGCGTTCGCTCTTGTGATGGAAGATCGGACGCAGACCGAGATCGCCCTTGAGCGTGCGGAAGGCTTCCTCGACATGGCATAGCTGCATGTAGCAGCGCCAGATCAGCGAGGGATCGTCCTGGGCCAGATTGGTGCGCAGCAGATAGCGGCCTTCGCGGCCACGGGCTCGCCGCAGGGCCGTGCGATCAAGGTTGTAGCTCAGCGCCCCCTCGGGGCTGACCTCGATGCATATCAGAGCTTTAACGACACGGCCGGCGGCGTGTTGGGCGGCACCGAGTTTCTTGAGCAAGGTGTCACGGTGGGATTGTTGTTTCTTCAACTCGCCCAAACGTTTCCAATACGCTTTCAACAACCGCCGCCGCATGCCGCGCTCCTTGCCGATGCGCGCGCCGCTCTCGGCCAGCACGTAGAGTTCGCCGTCTTGCGGCAGCAGTTTCACGCGCAGTTGCTGGCGGACCTCGCTCCAGGGGAGCTCGGAGAGCTGCGCCTCCAGTTTGGTGAGCCGTCCCTTGGGCGTGCCCACCAGGTAGCGCACCTGAGGATCGGCCGCGCGCAACTCGGCGAGGACCTCTTCGGTGGGGATGCCGCGGTCCATCACCCAAATACGCTCCGCCTTGCCGTAGCGCCGTTGGATGGTGGCGAGCATGTCGCGCAGCGTGGTCTTGTCGGCGGTATTGCCGGGCAACATCTCATAGGCCAGCGGTAGACCCTCCGGAGTGACCACCAGTGCCACCACCACTTGGACGCAGTCGCCGCGTTTGTCGCGGCTGTAGCCGAAGCGCTGCGGGTCGGCCTCGTCGGTGGGCACGGCGCATTCAAAGTAGGTGCTGGTCAGGTCATAGAGGAGCACCTCGAAGCGAGTATCAAACAAGTCGATCCAGCGCTGGCGCAAATGGGCGAAGAGGTCCTCTTTGTGCGCCAGCAACAGGTCCAGACAGCGGTAGAGCGTGTCGTCCTGGGCGGCCCGCTCGTCGACCCCAAGCAGGTCGGGCAACGCTGTCGTGGATAACCAATGTCGGTGCAGTCGCCACTCGCTGCCCGGCGAGAGCAATCGGTAGACAACTAGGATACGCAGCACCTTCTCCCAGTGGGTACCCTCGCGGCTCACCGACAAACGCGAAGCGAAGAAGTCGTCCAGGTGCAGCGTGCGCCAAAGCTCATCGGCTAGCCAGCAAGCGCCCCATTGGCGTGGACGTTCCAAGCGTAACGCATTGAGCCGCACCTGCACCGAGTCGACGCCAGCGCACGGGGTGCGGTCGGCCGGGAAGAGCGCGAGTTGGCGCGACTGGCCCAGGTCCTCGTCGAAAATCGAGATGGAGCGCTCCCAGGCCAGCCGCTGGCTGTCGCTGATCTCGCCAAGATAAAGAACGTGGCGGTGGGCGGTGCTTCCGTCGCTGAACCGGCGGCTCTCCACCACCGACCAGGAGCGGTGCTCTTTTCCGTCCTTTTTGCGGATGCGGCATTTCAGGAACACGGCCGCAGTTTAGCAGCCCGCGCACAGGTCGTATAGGGGGTAGGTCGGGACTACACGGCTTTGGCGAATGCGATCACTTAAGGACAACCACTTACACATGTCGGATACCCCAAAATGCCCGAAATCGCCCTCCAGTTGCGGAAGTCGGGCTACGGTGGACACCAGAACGGAGGTGGCTCCAAACGGAACGGCACTCGATCAAGTGCGGGGCGAAAAGGAGCGCCTCTTCCCAAGTGCCGGTTTGGTGGATCTGTAGGCCGGCACGATCCCTCGCCGCTCGCGAAGAATGCCACTTGGGTGAGTCGCGCTCCGGCCAACAAAGCCACTCCGGGCGCGTTGCCACTGGCGCGAACTGGCCGGCGTCGAATCCGCTCCCCGGCTTGTATTGCGTGAGCGCTGCCAAGCCCGCAGCCCAGCCCAACTCAAATGCAGCGGATCGTCACCAAGGTGAAGTCGTCCTGATGCTGCTCCTTGCCGGTAAACCGCTGCACCGTTTCGATGATTCCGTCGTTGATGGCCGAGGGAAGCTGGCCGCCGAGGTTGCGAACGATATAGGCCAGCCGTGCGCCGGAGAACTCCTGGCCAGTCTCGTTGGGCGCCTCGGTGAGCCCGTCGGTGTAGAGGACGAATACGTCGCCGGCACAGAAGGGCATCCGCAGCTCTTCCAACACAGGTTGGAAGATTTCCGAAGGCACCAACCCCACCGGCATGCCGTCGGAGGCGAGGTACTCGGCGCGGCCGCCACCGCTGGCCGCCCCGCGCAGCAGCAACGGCAACTCGTGGCCGGCGCGGGCAAAACACACCTCCGAACGGGCCGGGTCGACGATCGCGTAGATCATCGTGATGAACATTCCCTGACTCATCTCGCCGCCCATCGCCCGATTCACCTCGGTGAGCACCGCGGCCGGGGAGTCGTGGCGCTGGGCGAGCTGACGCAGGTTCGTGCGGCAGATGGCCATCAGCAGCGAGGCTGCGATGCCCTTGCCGCTCACATCGGCCACCGCCACGCCCAGTCGGCCATCGCTCAGAGGGATGAGGTCGTAGAGGTCGCCGCTCACCTGCTGGGCGGCGCGATAGCGGGCATCCAGGGCGAGACCGGGCACCACGGGCGCCTCCCTCGGCAATAGCAGTTGCTGGATACTGCTGGCGAGCGCCAGGTCCAGGTCGAGTTGGCGTTTCTCGAGCTGGAAATGCAGGAGTCCCTGGTTGTGCACCGCCATGCCCGCCTGCTCGGCGAGCGAGCGCACGAGCGAAAAGTCGTTGTCGTTGAAGGTCGAACCGTCCGCGGGATTCACCACGCAGAGCACCCCGTAAAATTCGCCCCGAAAGATCACCGGGGCGGCTATCATAGATTTCACCTTGAGAGCGGGGTCGTCGTGCTTGATCACGCGCGAGTCGGTGGCGGCGTCGACGATCAGCATCGCCTCCCTGCGGGCGGCCACCAGTCCCACGATACCCTCGCTGGCGGGAAACTCCTCGGAACGCAGAATCTGCTCCAGGAAACGGGCACGGGTGGTGGCCTTGTGTCGCATGCTCTCCGGCAGAGGCCTGTGCGGGGGAAACAGCCCTTCCACGGCCACGCCGCGCATCGTCCCCTTCGGAGTGCGTTCAAAGAAGCAGGCGCTCAAGGCGCCAGTGCTCAGTATCGCGGCGTGGACAATACGCTGGAGCAACTCTGTGCGGCTTAGATTCTCGCCCAGCGCCTCGACCATGTCGTGCATGAAGTCCACGACGATCTGCTTCTCCAGCAACACCTCATGCTTGTCCTCGGCGAACTGCTCGGACTCGCTGCGCACGCGGCGCACCTGCCAGAGGCCGGCGAGCAGTCCAAATAGGGCACCGAACAGGAATGGTAGCATGGCGGGGTGGAGGGGCGCGGCGGTTCAGATTCACCAGATGATGGCGACTCCGGCCGGCGACCGCGAGACTTCGTTACGCGCCTGCCCGCACAAGCACCACTCCAAACCCAGCAACGGATACTAGGCCTGCTCGACTCGGGTCTTCAGGAAGGTAAGCACATCCTGGAACTTGGTCTGGTTGCTGGGGTCGGCGCTGACCAGATTCTCATGCGCCTCCAGCACCATGCGGGCATTGTCCAGCTCGGAGCGCGGAGCGGAGCAACTCAGGGCCTGGCCGCCGGAGGTTTCCACTGCCGCATCCGTCGCGCCGGTATCGATCACCATGAGGCGGTGCAGTCCGAGATTGCGGAGCAGTTCCAGATTGCGCGGGCCCACTCGGGCCACGATGAGGGAACCGGGCGGGGTGAGTTTGCGCAGTTCCAAGGCAGCTCCGGCCAGCACTCCGAGAAAGGTGCTGTCCATGCTCGCACACTGCCGGAAATCCACCACGAACTTTGTCTTCCCCTGCCGGATCAACTCCGTGAAGAAATCGCGCAGGCAGGCGCAGTTCATGAACGATGCCCGTCCGTCGATTTTGATGACGACGGGGGACGCGAAGGCGTCCACTAAGAACACGGGCTTGGTTACGGCTTCCGGCATGGGAGGAGTGCTCGATTGACGTGGCTGATAAAGCGGGAGGCGAAGAGCGCGCTTTCTTAAGTCCCAATCGGGCGTTCTTGTCCACTCTTGAGAATTTCACGCAGCACATAGGGAAGAATTCCCCCATGCGCGTAGTAGTCGATCTCGATCGGGGTATCGATGCGGCAGCGCACCGGCACGTTTTCGACCGCTCCGCCCTGGCGGGTGATGCGCAGCACCAGGTCCTGCTGGGGCCGGATCGCCGGGGTGAGCCCCACGACGTCGTAGGTCTCGGTGCCGTCGAGCTTGAGGGTCTGCGCGGTGGTGCCTTCCATGAACTGAAGCGGCAATACACCCATGCCCACCAGATTGGAGCGGTGGATGCGCTCGAAGCTCTGGGCTACGACGATCTTCACGCCGAGCAGGCTGGTGCCCTTGGCGGCCCAGTCGCGGGAGGAACCGGTGCCGTACTCCTGGCCGGCTACGATGATGAGCGGGGTGCCCCGCTTCTTGTAGGCCTCGGCCGCATCGTAGATGGAAAGCTTCGTCCCCTCGGGTTGGAGCAGGGTGTCGCCACCCTCGGCCCCACCCAGCATCAAGTTCTTGATGCGGACGTTGGCAAATGTGCCGCGAGTCATGATACGGTCGTTGCCGCGGCGGCTGCCGTAGGAGTTGAAGTCCTCGAAGGCCACGCCGTTCTCCTGCAGGAAGCGCCCGGCCGGGGAGCTCTTCTTGATGGCGCCGGCGGGCGAGATGTGGTCGGTGGTCACCGAGTCGCCAAAGATGCCCAGCGCTCGCGCGCCCTTGATCTCGCCGATGGTGCCGGCCGCCATGCCGAACTCGGTGAAAAACGGCGGCTCCTGGATGTAGGTGGACTGCCGATCCCACTCGTAGACGTTGCCGGTGGAGGACGGAATCTCGTTCCACTTGGGGTTCTGCGCGGCAAAGTCGGTGTAGAGCTTCCGGAATACCTCGGGCTTGAGAGCGGCCTGCATCTGGTCGCGCACCTCGGCCAGCGAGGGCCACAGATCCTTGAGGTAGACGGGCTTGCCGTCGCTCCCCTGCCCGATCGCATCGACGGAGAGGTCCAGGTCCACACGGCCGGCCAGGGCGAAGGCCACCACCAGCGGCGGCGACATGAGGAAATTGGCCTTGATGTTCTGGTGCACGCGCGCCTCGAAGTTGCGGTTGCCCGAGAGCACGGAGGCGGCCACGAGATCGGCATCGACGACGGCCTTCTCGATATCCGGGCGCAGTGGGCCAGAATTTCCGATACAGGTGGTGCAACCGTAGCCCACCGTCTGGAAGCCGAGCGTGTCGAGGTAGGGCTGGAGACCGGTCTTGTTCAGGTAATCGGTGACGACTCGCGAGCCCGGCGCCAGGGAGGTCTTCACCAGCGGGTTCACCTTGAGCCCCTTCTCCACGGCCTTTTTGGCCAGCAGTCCTGCGGCAAGCATCACGCTGGGGTTGGAGGTGTTGGTGCAGCTGGTGATGGCGGCGATGAGCACCGAGCCATGGCCCAGCTTCGAGCCGGCGACCTCGGCCTTCACACTGGCGAACTCCTCGGACTTCTTGCCAAACCCGTTTTCCGCGACCGGCCTTGAAAAGGCGGCTGTGAACTCCTGCTTCAACTTGGGCAGCTCGATACGGTCCTGGGGGCGCTTGGGGCCGGCGACGCTGGGCACCACCGTGGCCAGGTCTAGCTCAAGCTCCTGCGAATAATCGACCTGGCCCTTCTGCGGAATGCCCCACAGGCCCTGGGCCTTGTAGTAGGCCTCGTAGAGCTCGATGTGCTTCTCATCGCGGCCGGTGGCGCGCAGAAACGCCGAGCACTCGGCGTCGATCGGAAAGAAGCCCATCGTGGCTCCATATTCCGGAGCCATGTTGGCGATCATCGCACGGTCGACCACCGGCAGCGCCGCAGCGCCCGGGCCGTAGAACTCCACAAACTTGCCCACGACCTTGGCCTTGCGCAGCACTTGCGTGAGGGTGAGGGCCACGTCGGTGGCGGTCACGCCCTCGCGCACCGCTCCGGTGAGGTGCACTCCCACGACGTCCGGAGTGAGAAAATAGACGGGCTGGCCGAGCATGCCGGCCTCCGCCTCGATGCCACCCACGCCCCAGCCTACGATCCCCAGGCCGTTGATCATCGTCGTGTGCGAATCGGTACCCACGAGCGTATCGGGATAGATCACCCCGGAGGAGTCCTTGAGGATGCCCTTGGCTAGGTATTCAAGGTTCACCTGGTGTACGATGCCGATACCGGGGGGCACCACCTTGAAGGTCTCGAAGGCCTGCATGCCCCACTTGAGGAACTGGTAGCGCTCGCGGTTGCGCGAGAACTCCAGTTCGAGGTTCTTGGCGAGCGCCTCGCCGCTGCCGGCATAGTCCACCTGCACCGAGTGGTCCACCACGAGATCCACCGGCACCAGCGGCTCGATGAGCTTGGGGTTGCGGCCCAGCTTGGCCACCGCCGAACGCATCGCGGCCAGATCCACCAGCAACGGCACGCCGGTGAAATCCTGCAACACGATACGCGCAACCACGAACGGGATCTCCTCGGTGCGCCCGCTCTTCGCCACCCAGCCCGCCAGGGCCCGCACCGCGGGCTCGGCCACGCGCTTGCCGTCGCAGTTGCGCAGCAGCGATTCGAGCACGAGCCGGATGGAAACGGGAAGCCGCGAGACGTTGAAGCCCGCCGAGGCGAGCGCCGGCACCGAGTAGTAGCGGTGCGTGGCGCCGGCGGCGGCGAAAGTCTGGAGCGTATTGAGGGGATTGGGGAGCGCGCTCATGGAAACAGTGGTAAGTGAGTGAAACGCAGGGGACGGTCGGCAGCGCTTAGCGTGCCGACCCATGCGGAGAATGCGTCGAACCGCTCAGTTCGTGAGCGCGGCTTTCACCGCTGCGAAGTTGGGCAGGTCCTTCGGGGTGGCCGTCTGCTCGGCGTACTTCACCACTCCGTCGGTACCGATCACAAAGGCCGCGCGCGCCGAGGTGTCGCCGATACCGGCCAACCCCGGGAAGAGCACGCCGTAGGCCTTGGTGGTCTCCTTGTTGAGGTCGGAGACGATCGTGAGCTTGATGAAGTTCTTCTGCGCCCACGCCTCCTGGGCGAAGGGGCTGTCGACGCTGATCGCGATCACCTCGGCTCCGAGCTTCTCATACTCGCCCAGGCCCCCGCTCATGTCGCACATCTCCTGGGTGCATACGCCGGTGAAGGCCAGGGGGAAGAAGAGGAGCACGGTCTGCTTCTTGCCGAAATTGTCACTGAGTTTCACATCCTTGAGGCCGTCGGCCGTCTTGGACTTGAGGGTGAAATCGGGGGCCTTGGAACCGGTTGCGATGGGCATGGTAGCGGTAGGAGGAGTTTGGATTTCTGAGCGTAGCCCCGGGCTAAGCACCCGGGGAAGCGAGAGGCCGCAACCTAGCGGCCCCCCCTCGCGCTACACAAACTAAAATTCCCCTTGTCCGCGTCCCCGCCCCCCGCGACCATCCGCCCCCTCTCCATGAGCATCCTCGAAGACCTCCGCGCCCGTGGCCTCGTGGCCGACTGCACCGACTGGGACGGCCTGGCTGCCCGCCTCGCCGAAAAGCCCGCCACCCTCTACTGCGGTTTCGACCCCACCGCCGACAGCCTCCACGTGGGCCACCTCATGGGCCAGGTGACCATGCGCCGCTTCCAACTGGCCGGCCACCACCCCATCGCACTCGCGGGAGGGGCCACCGGCATGATCGGCGACCCCTCCGGCAAGTCCGCCGAGCGCAACCTGCTCACCCGCGAGCAGCTCGCCCACAACGTCTCCAGCATCAAACGCCAGCTCTCCCGCCTCCTCGACTTCGACTGCGCCGGCAACCCCGCCCGCCTCGTAGACAACGCCGACTGGACCGCCCCCCTCTCCTACCTGGATTTCCTGCGCGACATCGGTAAGCACTTTTCGGTGAA
Source organism: uncultured Verrucomicrobiota bacterium (assembly GCA_903960515.1). Lineage (GTDB taxonomy): Bacteria > Verrucomicrobiota > Verrucomicrobiia > Opitutales > Opitutaceae > CAJCBL01. The sequence goes on along the minus strand of CAJCBL010000248.1, from coordinate 5,402 downwards.
CATGATGGTCGCCAAGGACAGCGTGCGCTCCCGCATGGAGGGCGACACTGGTATTAGCTACACGGAGTTCAGCTACATGCTCCTGCAGGCCCACGACTTCTACCACCTGCGCCGCACCTGGGACTGCGAGCTGCAGATCGGCGGCTCCGACCAGTGGGGCAACATCACCGCCGGCACAGACCTCATCCGCAAAAAACTCGGCGTGCCGTCCTGGGGCTTCACCTTCCCGCTGATCACCAAGAGCGACGGTACCAAGTTCGGCAAGACCGAGGGCGGCGCCGTATGGCTCGACCCCCAGAAGACCAGCCCGTACCGCTTCTACCAGTTCTTCGTGAATACCGAGGACAGCATGGTCGTGCAGTACCTCAACAAGTTCACCCTGCTTCCGCTCGACCAGATCGCCGCCCTCGCAGCCGACTTCGCCGCAAACCCCGGCACCCGCGCCGCCCAGAAGGCTCTCGCCCGCGAGGTCACCTCTCTGGTCCACGGCAAGAGCGCCTGCGACGACGCTCTGCGTGCCAGCGAGATCATGTTTGGCGGAGGCCTAGAGGGCATCAGCGAAGCGGTGTTCAACGATGTAGTAGGCGAAGTGCCCACCAAGCTCATCGAGAAGCTCAAGCTCGACGGCCCCGGCACCGCCCTCACCGAGGCGCTCGTGCATGCCGGCCTTGCTACCTCGAAGGGACAGGCCCGCAAGGATATCGAGTCCGGCGGTGTGTATCTAAACAACCAGCGCGTGACCGATGTGGCCCGCGGTGTGAGCACCGCCGACCTGCTCTTCGGCAAGTACGTGCTCCTGCGCAAGGGCAAGCGCACCTACGCCGTGCTCAGCGCGAAATGAGAATACAGGGGGGCTCCGCCTCGCCCCCTTTGCCGTGAACGCTGGCTTGGCCCACCTCCGGGCCCGATGCCGCGTCGCTTTCAGGATGCAACGAATGCCGAGCCCGTGCAGGAGCGTGCTCGCATGCGCTAGGTCCTAATCTCGAAAGCGCTCGGGCCTAAGCGTGTCATGGACCGGACCCAACACCTCCCTCCGAAGCCAACAAGAGCCCCGTAGCCCGGTGCACTCGAAAGCGAGGTTGCGAGGGCGATGAACTGGTATCCAGTAGCTGCTGCCGGTGGAGCGTGCACTACTACTCCCTCTATCGGGCTGGTATCCATACCCGCGGGCCACTCCTACGTCCCGCGTTCAACCGTTTACCCTCACGGTCGTGAGGGTAAACGGTTGGACGCGGCCGTGCATAACACCCGCACCAGCCCCCAAACAACGCGCCGAGGCCTGCCCAAACTTCACTCTCAGTTCCGCCCCAACCCTCCCCAGCCGCCAAACGGCACTTGCCCCCGGCCCCCGCCTTTGGCGCTATCGCCTCCCCTATGAGCGACAAACTCGCCGAGATCATGGCCCACAAACGCCAGGAAATCGCCCCCCTGCTGCGCACCGTCACCGAAGCCCAACTCGCGCGCATGGACTCCCAACTACCGCGCCCGCCCTCCTTCGCCGCCGCCCTGCGCCGCCCCGACGGCCGCCTGGCCGTGATCTCCGAGATCAAGCGGCGCTCGCCCTCCGCCGGAGCCATCGCCGCCTCCGCCAACGCCCCCGAGCAGGCCCGCAAGTATCAAGCCGCCGGAGCCGATGCGCTCTCGGTGCTCACCGACCAGAAGTTCTTCGGCGGCTCCCTCGACGACCTCCGCAGCGTAGCGAGTGAGTTCGCCGCCCACGGCCCCGCCCTGCCCTGCCTGCGCAAGGACTTCTTCATCCACCCCGTGCAAGTCGCCGAAGCCCGCGAAGCCGGTGCGAGCGCGATCCTCATTATCGTGCGCGCACTCAACGACGAGGAGATCAAGACCCTGGCCGGGGCCGCAACCGCCGCCGGCCTCGACGCCCTTTTCGAGATCCACAACGAGCCCGATCTCGCCCGCGCCGTAGCCTTTGGAGCCAAGATCATCGGAGTGAACAACCGCGACCTGGCCATCTTCAAAACCGACCTCGCCCTCACCGAACGTCTGCTGCCCCAGCTTCCCGCCGGCATCATCAAGGTGAGCGAGAGCGGCATCTTTGGGGCCGCCGAAGCCGGCCGCGCACGCCGCGCCGGAGCACACGCCGTACTCGTAGGCGAGGCGCTCATGAAGGCCTCCGATCCCGCCGCCCTGCTTGAGGAGTTCCGCAACGCCTGAGTGGATAGCGCGAGGGAAGATCGCCTGCTTACTGTGTAGGGTCGGCGCTTGTGCACGTGCCGCTCCGGCGACCGTCTCCGGTTTCCGGTTTTCAGCCTTCAGCCTTCCGCCTTCAGCCTTCGCTTCAGTAGGGTCGGCCCTTGAGTCCGCACCGGTTCGATCACAGGCGGTGCGGCGGGCGAAGCGGCGGGCCAAACGAAGAATGAAGAGTACAGAAGGCTGAGTGCCGAACCCGGAAGGCTGATACCGGAGGGCTACGCACTACTCGCTACGTCTATTCGAGTTCCGCGTTCATCATCGCCCTGCGTTAGCGAAGCGCCGCGACGGCCCTGCTCTACCGCAGGAGAACAGATCAGAGTGATAATGCCATCGGACTGCACAGTCGCGGCTCAGAACAGCTCGCCCTGCGCCGGGGTGGGCTTCACGCCCAAGTGCTCGCCGTGGCGCACCAGCCACTCGTCGAGCTTCTCCAGATAGTATTCGGGGTCGTAGGGCGCCTTCACCGGATCGAAGAGCTCCACGGGGCGGGCACGCTGCCAGTCGGCCGGGCCGTTCCCCTTGAGCTTGGGCACGATGTAGTAGGCCACCCGCTCTCCCATGCGCGGCCGCGGCGTGAGCTGCAGCGCCGCCTCCGCCGCGGCACGACGCGGCTTGCCCCCGGCGGCCACAAACTTCTCATACGCATCGGTGCCCTGCCCGAGGTTCTCCGACTTCGCCAGCTCGCGCACATCGGCAGTGCGAGCGGCGATACGCTTGCGGTAGTCCTCCACCAGCGCCACCGGAGACTCCGCGCCGGCGCCAAGCAGGAACCGGATGAGCTGGTCGCTGAGCTTCTTGAGATACGGCTCGATGCCGCGCGAGCGCAGGGCCGAACCACGGATGATCACCTTCGCCCCGTCGTAGAGGGCATAATTCTTCGCCTTGTAGCAGAACATCGCCCGGTACGAGCCGTCGTACTCCAGCTCGATGCCCTTCGGTAGGACGTGTTCCACTGCGCTCAACAGCGCCTCCGGCTGGGCGAACCAGCGCGCTGAGGCCAGGTAGATGCCGTCGGTATCGGCTTCCAGGATTTCGCAGCCCTGACCGATGAACGCCTCGATGAGCGCCTGCAGCAGCTCGCGGCCGCGCCGGGTCACCTCGGCGGCGAGCTCGCCGTCGCCAAAGCGCGCGCCGGAGAAGCCCAGGTATCCGTAGAACGAGTTGATCAGGATCTTGAAGCTCAACTGCCGCGCCCCGTATTCGGCGCGCAGCTCAGCATCGGGCTCGGTGCGGGCTAGCGCCTTGTATTTGAGGCGGTAGTCGCGGAGCTGGCGCAGGATCGGGATGAAGGCGCCCAGCGAATCCCCCCTCGGGTTGCGCCCCAGGCTCAGCAACAGGCTCGGATACAGCGAGGCTACGTCGAAATGCATCACTTCGCTAAACACCCCCTCGCGGAAGCTGCGCGAGAAGCCGCCCTCAAAGCCCGCCACCTCCGCCGGAGCCGGCAACGACGCCCTCCGATGGTAGTACTCCTCCAGAAAGAGCAGCTCCACCTTCGTACTCGAGCCGCGCAACACGGCCTCCTGCAGCGTGGTGGGAAACGCCTTCACCTGCTCGAAGTAGGTGGGCAGCAGCCGATCACCCAGGCCCGCGGTCTCGCGCAGGTCGTCGCGCAGGTAGGCGCGGAAGCGCTCCCGGTCCGAGTGGAAAACTTCCTGGATACGCGATCCCGGCAGATAGGTACGCTCGTCGGCATCGGAGGTGATGCCGAAATGGCGCGCCAGCTCCTTCAGCCCGTAGGAGGTGAGCTCGCGCAACGAGATGTCGTGGAGCTGTGCGAGCAGGAAGGTGTCGATCACCGCGCGGCCGGGCAGGTCGCAGCGGGGGAAATCGATCCAGCGCTCCGCCAGCTTGAGTCGACTGTTGCGGAAGCTCGCCTTCTGCCCGAAGCGTCCCCAGGCGCAGGCTACCTTGAGTCGTTTGCCACGCTGTCGCAGGTAATCGAGGTCGAACTTGAAGAGGTTGTGCCCCTCGATCGTGTCGGGATCCTCCTCGGCAAGCACGGCGTTGAGGCGCAGCAGCAGTTCGCGCTCGGCCTCGTCGGTATCGGCCGCGAGCTCGATCAGCTCGCTGCGTTCGCCAAAGCGCAGGCCCACCGCGAGCACGCGGTCGCCGGGCAGAGTGGGATCGCTGAAGTGGTCCTCGCCCACCGAAGCCGTCTCGATGTCGAGCTGACAGCGGCGCAGGTCATGGAAACGCAGCCCGTCGTACATACGCCGGCGTTTCTGCAGGAGAAACTGACTCTCCACCGGTCGCAGCACGTCGTAGCCGGCCGAGCCCACCTTCTTGAGGAACACGTCGAGCGCGGGCACTCCGTGCGTATGCAAGAGCTGGGTGAACACCCCCGCTCCCGCCAGCGCCTCTACGGTGGCATGGGGCGGCAGTTGCTCAGGCGCCTCGGCCAGCCAGGCGAAAGGCCGGAACTCCGTGATCGCCTCGGTGCGCCCGCCCTCCTCGGTGGCCAGGGCTACATGGGCTCGCCCCTGCTCGTCGATCCACACACCACAGACGGGGAGATGGCTAGCATCGCCGAGCATTTTTGGTGGATAAATGGTAATCAGCCCGCGAAATCCGGCTTCAGAAAGACCATCGCCAGGGCGACGATCAGCAGGAAGGCGGTGATGGCGATCCAGCGCGGCGTCTGCTCGCGGCGGCGGTAGGCAACGCCGGAGATGGCCGAAAGCCACAGCCAACAGAATACCTTGGCCCAAAGCCAGGCCGGCCAGTCCATCGGATTGGGAGTGCCCAACTTTTTGGCCGCCAGCCCGAAGCCGCCCACCAGCGCCAGCAGGCTTAGGATACCGCCGGCCATCATGATCTGTTTGCGCCGGGCATCCGGAGCGCCGCCGAAGACGGCGAAGGTTACGCCGGTCAACAACAGGATACTGGCGACGTGGAGAATCTGGTAGTAGGGCCAAGCCATGGGCGGGAGGTTGCCGGTGCCCCGGCAAAAGGGAAATCAAAAGGCCGGTGCGCTGGGCAGCTGACCGGTGATCATGCAGACCGGCGCCGAACGCCGAGTAATGAGAGCCAAACCTCCGTTGACCGGCCCAGGAACAGGCGTGCTTCCGAGCTCTTGCTCAGCGAGCGGGCCCTCGGGACTCGACTCTGGGCACTCGAACGACGCGGCTGCGGACTGGGCCGCTACGAGCGCTGGGGCTTCCCCGAAGCTGAAGCGCGAAGCGCTT